>DAHVSI010000178.1 GCA_027324645.1 Castellaniella sp.
CATGTAGGGTCTCGTCCGGGTTGTTCCAGTAGCCCGGGGATACCTGCGGGCCACGAACACATATTTCGCCTTGTTCATAGACTTGCTTGCTCTTGGTGTCGTGGTCATCGCGAATGGATAGTTCAGTAGACGGTACCGGCAGGCCGATAGAGCCCGTAAACGTTGTGCTGTCCAACGGATTGATGGTGACGGCAGGGGAAGTTTCTGTCAGGCCGTATGCCTGAGCGATAGGTTTGCCGGTCACTTGCAGCCAGCGCTCTGCCACCGTTTCTTGCACCGCCATGCCACCCCCTAACGTCCATCGCAAGCGGGAAAAATTAAGGTCTGCAAACCGGGGGTGATTGAGCAGGCCGTTAAACAGCGTGTTCACGCCGGTGATGGCCGTAAACGGTACATCACGCAGATCCTTGATCATGGCGTCCAGGTCGCGTGCATTGGGGATCAGAATATTTTTTGCACCCAGATGCGCAAAAAGCAAAAAGTTCGCTGTGAATGCGAAAATGTGATACAGCGGTAGCGCGGTGACCACGCAGTCGGGCTCATCCGGAACGAGTGTGGGAGTCACCCACGCATGCGCCTGAAACAGGTTGGAGACAAGGTTGCCATGCGTCAGCACGGCCCCTTTGGGCAGGCCGGTGGTCCCGCCCGTATATTGCAGGCAGGCCATGTCGGCATGCGTCAGGGCGGCGGGGATCAGGCCATGCTGCGCTCCGGTCTTGATTGCGTCAGGCCAGGTTACCGCAGTGGGCAGGTCCCAGGCAGGAACTAGGCGGCGCACATGGCGGACCACAAAATTGGTGACCGGCCCCTTCAGGCCGCCCAGCAAATCCCCCACACCAGTTATGACGACCGGCCGTGTCGCACTGTCGGTGTCTTCTTTAAGCGCCCCGCTTAATGTGTGCGCAAAGTTTTCAGCGACAATAATGGCACTGGGCTGGGCGTTATGCAGCAACTGTGACAGCTCACCCGAAGACGATAAGGGGTTGGCGTTCACAAGGACCGCGCCAATCCGCAAGATGGCGTAAATGGCGACGGGGTATTGCAGCAGGTTGGGCATCATGACCATAACGCGGTCGCCTCTGCCAACCCCCTGATGTTGCAGCCAGGCACCCAGCGCCCGCGCGTAATGATCAAATTCCGTATAAGTCAGCGTAGCCCCCATGCATTGGTAGGCGACGCGATCAGCATGCTGGGCGCAGGTGTCGTCCAGTATCTGTATTAAAGAGGGATAGTGACTGGCTTTGTCAGAAATGTCCGAGGGGACACCTTCCGGATAATTTTTGAGCCAGATTTTCTGCATGGGGACTTTCCTGATTAAGTATGATGAGCAACAGTCTGGTTTAGGCCAAGTGCCAAGCACTACATGGCTGCATATTCACGGCGACGCTGCCAGGTAAGTGGGCCGCCCGTGAAAGGGGCAAATCCGGTGCCAAAAATCAGACCGGCATCTGCCAGGTCGTCGTCGGCGACCACGCCGGTGCGGACACATTCGGTGGCCTTATCAACCAAAGGCTGCAATAAGCGATTATCCAGTCCTTCCGGCGGTGTGGCCGCGGCGCCTTTGATGGCTTTGCCTTGCTGCCACTCATAAAACCCCTGGCCGGTTTTGCGTCCGTAGTGTTCTTGCTCCAGGCGCGTGTGCAAACAGGCCGGCAAGGTGTGGTCAAGCCCAAGCTGATTGCCGGCATCCCGGACTATATCCAGGCCTACCGTGTCAGCCAGCTCAATGGGCCCCATCGGCATGCCAAACTGCTCCATGGCCAGGTCTACCGTTGCGGGGCTGATGCCCTCATCCACACACCGCATCGCTTCGACCATATACGGTGCCAGGACAGCGTTGATCAAGAACCCTGGGTTGTTCTGGACCGGCAGCGGCAACTTGCCAAGTTCCTGCACAAAGCCCAGGGCGGTTTGCTGGACGGCAGAATCCTGGTCTGGCAGCTGGATGACTTCAACCAGCGGCATGGCTGCAACCGGATTGAAAAAATGAATACCGATAAAGCGTTCGGGCCGCTGCAATCCGGCTGACAAGTCGTTCAATGAAAGACTTGAGGTGTTGGTTGCCAACACGGCCCCGTCTTTAAGGCGTGGCTCGATGTCTCGGTATAGTGCCTGCTTTGCCTGCAAGTCTTCGACAATGCATTCAATCACCAAATCGGCATGGGCCGCACCGTGTCCGTCGGGATCGGGGATCAGCCGGTCAAGTGCGGCCTGTGTCTTGCGCTGCGTGCGCAGTCGGCGTTTGAACAGTGTTGCCGCGCGGCCCTGGGCGGCGGCAATATGCTTGCGGTCCAGATCTTGAAGCGTCACGCGCAGCCCTTTTAATGCGCACCAGGCAGCAATATCACCGCCCATGGCGCCCGCGCCGACAACGTGAACATGGTGGATGCCGGAGCGCCCGGCCTGCCGGCCAAATTGTTTGAGGCGTTCTTGCAGATAAAACACCCTGAGCAGGTTACGCGTGGTGGCGGACTGGGTAAGCGAAGCAATTTGATCAGGACTGTCGAGCGCGCGGCCATCATGCCTGAGCCACATGTCAAGAATGGCTCGGGTGGCGGGGTAGTGGTGATGGGGGTCCTTCTGCGAGATGGATTTATTGACCTGCCTTGCCACGAGTGGCTTAAGGCGTGGGTGGTTGAGCCATTTCTTAAGCCCCGTCGCGCGTCTGGGCGCTGCCCCACTGACGACATGATCGCCGGCTGCCTTGAGCGCCAGCCTACCCGGCACGAGGGCATCAGCCAGACCAATTTTGACGGCACGTGTTGCATCAATGGACCGGCCGGTAAGCATTAAATCCAACGCTAGTGCCGGACCAATCAGGCGCGGCAGGCGTTTCATGCCTCCCCATCCGGGAAAAATGCCCAGTCTGACTTCGGGCAATGACAGGCGCGTGCCATCGTGCTTAACCACCAGCCGGTAGCGGCAGGCCAGCGCCAGCTCAAGCCCGCCCCCGATGCAATGCCCGTCAATAAGTGCCAGGGTTGGGTAGGAAACCTTGGCCAGCCGCTCGAAGAGTTTCCAGCCGCGGGCCACCAGTGCCAGGCTTTTGTCAGGGGTATCCAGCGCAGCAAATTCGTCAATATCGGCACCGGCAATAAAGCCGCTGTCTTTGCCGGAATAGATAACCAGCCCGGCAGGCGGCTTGGCTGATAAGTCGTCCAGCACATGGTCCAGCTCGTCCATGACCTGGGCAGACAGCCGGTTGACCGGACTGTGCACCATGTCGAGTCGCAACCAGGCAATGGAGTGTTTATCCAGTTCAAGTGAGAAATGACGCAACGTATGAGAAGTCTGGGCAGTCATGATCAGGCGTTTCCTGTAAAGGACTCTAGCAGCATGGCGCCACCTTGTCCGCCGCCGATGCATATGGCAGCCATGCCGGTGCGAAGGTCGCGGTCTTTAAGGGCGTTCAGGCATTGCAGGACGATACGAGCACCGGAAGCGCCAACCGGGTGGCCGATGGCAATGGCGCCGCCGTTGACGTTAAGCCGGTCGCGATCCAGTTCGCCAAAAGCCGGGTGCTGCAAATTGTGCCGGCACCAGGAGTCATCGTTCCAGGCCGCCAGGCAGGCCAGTACCTGGGCAGCAAACGCTTCGTTGATTTCCCACAGGTCAATATCGTCAAGCCCCAGTTGATGGCGCTTCAGTATGGGGCTGGAAGCCATGACCGGCCCAAGCCCCATGATGGCCGGGTCCAGCGCCGCCCATTGGGTGTCGATAATGCGGCCAAGCGGTGTGAGTCCGTGCTGCTTGACCGCTTTTTCGGACGCCAGGACAAGCACCGCCGCACCGTCGGTGACCTGAGAGCTGTTGCCGGCAGTAATGTTGCCCCAGGGCGGGTCAAAGGCCGCCTTGAGTTTGGCCAGACGCCCCGGGGTGGAATCGGTACGCACGCCGTCATCAGCAGGATAAAGGGTGCCCTGCGGATCGGTGACGGGAACGATTTCCGTGTCCAGGACATGCCGTTCCTGGGCCCGGCGTGTCAGTACATGACTGCGCGCGGCATATTCGTCCATTTGGCTGCGGGTAATACCAAATTCATGTGCCAGGCTTTCGGCCGTTTGCCCCATGGACAAACCGACTACCGGGTCAGTCAGGCCAACCAGCAGACCAATGACAGGCTTAAGATGCCGGCTTTTAAGTGTGCGCAACACCCCGGCACGCTCTTTGATGGTGCGTGCCTTGTTCCACCTGCCCAGCCAGGCTGCCATGTCGGGTTGGAGCATGACGGACGCTCGCGACAGGGCATCGGTACCGCCGGCCAGGACCAGATCGCTGCGACCGGACTGGATGGACATGACCGCGCTGTCCAGAGCCTGCATGCCAGAGGCACAATTGCGCATGACCGTCCACCCGGGCACGTCGTTGCCACAACCCAACCGTAGGGCAATGACGCGACCGATATTGACCTCGTCAGGTGCAGGGGCGGCGCAGCCGATAATCACCTCGTCAAGCTGGTCAGGCGCAAAGGGCTGGCGCAATAATAATTCGCGTCCGGCCTGTACGGCCAGGTCGGAGGCCGAGAATGGGCCCGGTACGCCCCGGGCTTTCAGAAACGGGCTGCGGGCACCATCTACAATATAGACAGGTTGATCGGGCATGTTAGTCCTTGGACATCAGTATGGACGGGGCAATACCCCAACCTAACCATCATAAGATAGGCGGCGATGATCAACAATCCGGCCTATGGACATTGCTTTCCCTTAAGAGAACGTCATGAGTTTTGTTATTGCGGCACCAGATGCGGTCACCATACCGGTAAAGGGTAACAAGGGTGTGTTTCCTGTGCGGCGAGTCTATTGCATTGGCCGCAATTACGCTGCCCACGCACGCGAAATGGGGCACGACCCCGATCGGGATCCGCCGTTTTTCTTTTGCAAGCCGGCTGACGCGATTCGTGTGGCGGTTCAGGACCAGACCTTGGATATTCCCTATCCGCCGCAAACCTCGGATTTGCACTACGAGGTCGAAATGGTTGTCGCCATAGGCAAGGGGGGCGCCAACATTGCCGTATCGGATGCCATGGAGCATGTTTGGGGCTATGCACTGGGACTGGATTTGACGCGCCGCGATCGTCAACAGGACATGAAAGACCTGGCGCGGCCCTGGGAACTGGGTAAGGCTTTTGACGCCAGCGCACCCATCGGTGCCCTTGTGCCGGTAACTGACGCGCCCGATATGTCGGACGCCGCCATTTCATTGCAGCGTAATGGTCAGCCCCGGCAGCAGGGCACCACCAGCCAGATGATCTGGACTGTAGCGGAATCAATCAGCTATTTGTCTGCCTACTTCAGGCTGAAGCCGGGGGATTTGCTTTTTACGGGCACCCCCGAGGGCGTGGGTCCGGCAGAACGTGGTGATGTGCTGGACGCTGCCCTGGCAGGGGTGGGAACGCTGTCAATACGGCTGGTTTAGTTAAACGTGGGTCACGAACTTGGTGACCAGGTAACCGTCAAAGGTTTCTGATCCCCCTTCGCTGCCCATACCGCTATCCTTGACGCCGCCAAATGGGGTCTCGGGCAGCGCGCTGCCAAAGTGGTTGATATTGACCATGCCGGCCTCAAGCTGGTTGGAGGCCTGCGTGGCAGTTTGCAAAGAAGTCGTGAATACATACGACGACAAACCAAACGGCAAGGAATTCGCGCGACGGATCACATCGTCGGTGTCAGAAAACCGCGTCATGGGTGCAATAGGACCAAAAGGCTCCTCGGTCATGAGCATGGCATTTTCAGGCAGGTCGGTTACTACGGTGGGCGAGAAGAAATGGCCGGTACGGTCCAGCGGTTCGCCGCCCAGCACGACTTTGCCGCCCAGGCCTACGGCGTCTTCTACAAACCGGGTCATGGTCGGGACACGCCGTTCATGGGCCAAAGGCCCCATTTCAGTTTCGGCGTCCAGGCCGTCGCCCACTTTAACGGTTGAAAGGGTGTTGACGAAGGCTTCAAGAAATTCGTCGTAGACGTTGTCGTGAATATAAAACCGTGTGGGAGAGACACACACCTGCCCTGCGTTGCGGATTTTAAACCGTGCCAGCTGCTTGGCTGCCCGGCCTATATCGGCATCGTCAAAGACCAGTACGGGTGAATGCCCGCCCAGTTCCATGGTGGCGGGTTTCATGTGGGCGCCAGCCAATGACGCCAGCTGCTTGCCTACAGGCACCGAACCCGTGAACGAAATTTTGCGCACA
Source organism: Castellaniella sp. (assembly GCA_027324645.1). Taxonomy (GTDB): domain Bacteria; phylum Pseudomonadota; class Gammaproteobacteria; order Burkholderiales; family Burkholderiaceae_B; genus JAJYRX01. The sequence goes on from DAHVSI010000178.1 coordinate 6,188, forward strand.
ATGGGCGAACGGATCAGGTAGTCGGAAACCTCGTGTGGCACCCCCCAGACAATATTGAGTACGCCTTTGGGCAGTCCGGCTTCATGAAACAGGCGGGCCAGCGCGACAATGGTGCTGGGAGCGTCCTCGGGGCCCTTGAGAATAATGGTGCACCCGGCCCCGATGGCCGCACAAATTTTACGGATGGCTTGGTTGTACGGAAAATTCCACGGTGTAAAGGCGGCGCACACGCCAATGGGCTCACGCAGGACCATTTGCCGGACTTCAGGCTTGCGGGGCGGAATGATGCGCCCGTAAATGCGGCGGCACTCTTCAGCATGCCAGTCGGCGTGGTCAGCGCAGGATTTGATCTCACCAATGGATTCGGCCAGTGGCTTGCCCTGGTCCAGCGTCATGTTGCGGCCAATTTGTTCGGCCTGCTCGCGTGACAGCTGTGCCACTTTGCGCAAGATGTCGGAGCGCTCTGTGGGCGAACTGTGGCGCCAGGTCTGGAAGGCCCGTGAGGCAGCATCCAGCGCCCGGTCCAGGTCGGCCTGTGTGGCGTGGGGCAGCTGCCCCAGCACTTCCAGCGTTGCCGGGTTCGTGATGTCTTCGGTTTTGCGACCTTCGCCATCAATAAACTCCCCGTCAATATACAAAGCCAGCTTTTCGTACATAGAGCGCATCCTTTCGTGTCAGACAGTCAGTATGATTTTTCCGATTTGTTCGCCTGCGTCCATCATGGCATGAGCGTCATGGGCTTGTTCAAGGGGAAAGGTCGCATGAATGATTGGCTTGATCTGGTCTGATTCGAGCAAAGGCCAGACGTGTGTGCGCAATGATTGGGCGATGTCCCCTTTGAAGCTTGCCGGACGAGGCCTGAGCGTGGAGCCGGTGATGAGCAGGCGACGGCGCAGAATTTGCCCGCAATCAATGGTGGCTTTGACCCCCCCCAGCAAGGCAATGATAACGATGCGGCCTTCGTCAGCTAGACAGGTCAGGTCACGGTTGATGTAATCGCCGGCAACCATGTCAAGAATAACATTCACACCCTGACCGTCGGTGACCTTTTTGATCTCTTCTACATAGTCCTGGGTGCGATAGTTGATGCACAGATCGGCCCCCAGTTCTTGCACGCGCTGGCAGCGGTCGTCACTGCCGGCGGTGGCATATACCGTGCGCCCCATGGCCTTGGACAGCTGGACAGCCGTCGTGCCAATGCCACTGGCGCCCCCATGGACTAGCAGGCTTTCGTCTTTGCCCAGGCGGCCGCGGTCAAATACATTGGTCCAGACCGTGAAATAGGTTTCGGGCAGGCCGGCGGCTTCGGTGTCTGACAGGCCCGCGGGAATAGGCAGGCACTGCTGGGCCGGCGTGACGCAATACTCGGCATAGCCGCCGCCTGCCAATAGTGCACATACTTTGTCGCCCATGGCCAGGCCGCCTGCGGCTGGATCGCCGCCAACAATTTCACCGGCAACTTCCAGGCCAGGCAGATCGGATGCGCCTGGTGGTGGCGGGTATGCTCCCTGGCGTTGCAGGACGTCCGGGCGGTTGACCCCGGCTGCCGTGACTTTGATCAGGACTTCGCCAGGACCAGGCGTGGGGACAGGCCGTTCAACGGTTTTCAGAACGTCGGGGCCACCTGGCTGGGTGATTTCAATGGCTTTCATGGTGGTGGGTATAGACAAGACAACCTCCGGTTTTGATGGCACAGAGTTAGGAAAGGGCGGGTTAATCAGTAGAGATTACTCATGGCAGATCGTCCCGACTTATTGTAGGATGATCTTAGCATTCAATCGATTTGTCATGACACGATGAATCATTACCTAGTTTGTACAAGGAAGCTCCTGCCATGCTAACCCCGTATCCTTCAGAGCGTAGCCAAAAAATAGGCCAGCGTGTCGAAACATTTGTACGTGACGTTGTTGTGCCGTACGAACAAGATCCGCGGAGCACGGGTACCGGCCCCGAGCCGGAACTCGTACTGGAGCTGCGCGAACTGGCCCGCGAAGCCGGGCTGATGACGCCGCACATATTGCCCGATGGCCAGCACATGACACAACGGGAGACGGCCGCTGTGCTCCAGCGTTCAGGGCTGTCGCCATTGGGGCCCGTCGCCCTGAATACCATGGCGCCTGACGAGGGCAACATGTATATGCTGGGCAAAATTGCCAACGAGGATCAGAAGCAGCGCTTTCTTGAAAAAATTGTGTCGGGGCGTGCCCGTTCCGCTTTTTTCATGACCGAGCCCGCCGAAGAAGGGGGCGCCGGCTCCGACCCCTCCATGCTCATGACCACGGCAACCCAGGATGGGGATGACTGGATAATCAACGGCCGCAAAGTGTTTATCACCGGCGTAGACGGTGCCGAAGTGGGCATCATCATGGCCCGCACTGGCGGCGGTGACCGGACACAGGCCACTATGTTTCTGGTTGATTTGCCCAACCCGGCCATAAAAATTGACGCCCTGATCCACACCATAGATAGCTCCATGCCCGGTGGGCACGGTGCAATCACGATTGATAACTTGCGCGTTCCGGCCAAGGATGTCCTGGGCGAAGTGCACGAGGGCTTTCGCTATGCGCAGGTACGCCTGTCGCCGGCACGCCTGTCGCACTGCATGCGCTGGTTTGGCTCTGTCGTACGCGCGCATGAAATCGCTTGCGAGTATGCGGTCAACCGCAAGGCTTTTGGCAAATTGCTGATCGATCATGAAGGTGTGGGCTACAAGCTGGCAGACAACCAAATCGACATGCAACAAATGGCGCTCATGATTGACTGGTGCGCAGCCGAGCTGGACAAGGGCAGCCTGGCCACTACCGAAAGCTCCATGACCAAGGCAGCCGTAGCCGAAGGCCTGTTTAGGGTAGCAGACCGCTGCGTCCAGGTGATGGGTGGTACCGGCTTGTCCAAAGACACCGTGGTGGAACAGGTGTTTCGTGAAACACGGGCGTTCCGCATATACGATGGCCCGACCGAAGTGCATAAATGGTCCCTGGCCAAGAAAATCAAGCGGGCCACGCTAAACAAGCAAGACTAAGGAGCACCGCATGAGCTACGCTGCCTACGACGCAAAGCCCTGGCTTGCACGCTATACGTCCCGGCAACCCCACGAGATCACTCCTGATCATCCTAATGCGCTGGCCGCATTCCAGGATGTGGTCAGTGCCGACCCCGACGCAGCACTTATTCATTATTTTGATGGCGTACTGACCCGTCAAGAAGTGGACCAGGCGTCTTCCAAGCTTGCCTTTTATCTGATGGAACAGGGCTTTGTTGCGGGTGACAGGCTGGCGCTATACGCTCAAAGCAATCCTGCCTTTTTGATCACGTTGTTGGCCACTTGGAAAGCGGGTGGCATCGTGGTAACCGTCAACCCCATGAACAAGGCCCGTGAGCTTGCCTACATATTGCAGGACTCGGGTGCCAAGGCCCTGGTTTGCCTGGATGAGCTGTTTGACTCTACCGTTAAGCCCGTGCTTGACGAGGACGCAGCCAGCCTGCCTATTGTGATCACGTATTCAGCCTTTGATGGGCAAAAAGAAGACGATGCGCGGGTGCTGGGCACGCGCACTTCAATTGTGTTGCCTGATAGCGTGCAGCCCCTGCAAGGCATTTTGGACGCACCGCACCAGGATAAGGCGATGGCCTTGCCGGAGCTGCCTGCCTCCGACGATACAGCGTTGCTGTCTTATACATCGGGCACCACCGGTCAGCCCAAAGGCGCCATGAACACACACGGCAACATTCTTTTCGTTGCCTGCGTGTTTCGTGACTGGACCAATTTAACCAGTCAGAGTGTCAATCTTGCTATTGCACCGTTGTTTCATATCACCGGCATGGTGGCCCATGGCGTAGCTGCCTTGCTGACTGGCAACCGGTTGATTCTTACGCACCGGTTTCATCCCGAAACCGTCCTAGAGATAATTCGCCGCGAGCGCCCCACGTTTACGATCGGTGCCATTACGGCCTTCATCAGCATGATGAACACCGGCCAAATCAGGGAAGGTGATTTTGATTGTTTCACGGGGCTGTATTCTGGCGGTGCGCCAGTGTCTGCCGCCGTCATGGAGCAGTTCAAGTCCCTGACCGGGCATTACATTCATAACGCCTACGGTATGACAGAGACCGCCTCGGCAACCCTGATGGTGCCTGAAGACGTCCACGCCCCGGTTGATGACGAGTCGGGCGCACTGTCCATCGGCGTCCCGGTCTTCAACACAACCATACGTATTTTGCGTGAAGACGGGTCTGCCGCTGATGTAGGCGAAGTTGGCGAATTGGCTGTAGCGGGCCCCCAGGTCATGAAAGGCTACTGGAATCGTCCCCAGGAAACCGCCCAGGCCATGCGAGATGGGTTTTTGCGTTCCGGGGATGTGGGCTTCATGGATACGCAGGGTTGGGTGTATTTGGTTGATCGCAAAAAAGACATGATCAACGCAGGCGGATACAAAGTGTGGCCACGCGAGGTCGAGGACGTCATGTATGGCCATCCCGCCGTCCGTGAGGTGGCCATTGTGGGTATCCCCGATTCGTACCGCGGAGAAACAGTCAAAGCGTATGTGTCGTTAAAAGAGGGCGCCTCGGTGACGGCCGAGGAGCTGGTTGCCTACGGCAAAGCCAATATGGCGTCCTATAAATATCCACGCCATGTGGAATTTCTGAGCGATCTTCCTAAGACCAACACGGGAAAAATCCTGCGGCGCAGTCTAAAGCCGTCCCAGTGAACAAATAAACACGATCAATGACTATGAACGCTACCACCACACCACTCGCTGCCTCTGTCAGACCAGCTTCTATTAAAAAAGCGCCTCAGCGTGCCAGAACAGGCCGCCTGAGTGCGTCAGATATTGTGTTTCGCGGGGTGGTAAGAGGGCTTGAGTCGCGCCAGTTTGTGCCGGGCCAGCGATTGGTTGAGGCCGACCTGATGGCGCATTTTGAGGTGGGGCGCAATTCTGTACGAGAAGCCATGCAACGCCTGGCGGCCGAAGGCCTGGTGGATTTGTCGCGTCATAAAGGCGCAGCCATACGGGTCATGACTCATGAAGAAGTCCTGGATTTGCTGGATATTGTTGAACGCATCCTTGGACTGCTGACCCGCAAGGCAGTGCGCTCTGCAGGCGATGAGCAATACGTCAGGGAGCTGAAAGCAGCCATGCAGGCATTGCTGACGGCAGACGAACAACGGGACGATGCCAAGTTTGCATCGGCGCGTCGCTACTTTTACCGCACGTTGCTGGAAATGGGAGGAAGTTGTGATTTAAAGCGGTTGTTCACGACCATACATATTCCCATTATTTATGCCCAACAGCGCGTTCCGGCCCTGCAAAAAATACGTATGGCCGACTACACGGCCATTGTTGAGGCCGTGCTGTCCGGGGATGAGGATGCCGCTGACCGCGCCGGCGCCAAGCACGTGCGCAACGTTCGGGATGCCTTGTTGGCCAAGGATAACGCAGCATTGTGACTGCAATACAGTGCGTTTTTTGGAGTGGAATGCATAAATGAAAACGATCTATGACCTGAAAGGGAAGATTGCTCTGGTCACGGGTGCGTCGGGCGGCCTGGGTGAAACGTTTGCGCATGCCCTGGCAGACAGTGGGGCACAGGTGCTGGTGACTGCCCGGCGTGAAGACGCTATCACGCAAGTTGCCAAGGACATCACCGACAAAGGGGGCATTGCGCACCCGGTTGTGATGGATGTGATGGATCAGGACAGCGTGGCCGGTGCCTTTGACGCCGCGATTGAACTGGCCGGTGTGCCGGACGTTGTGGTGTGTAACGCCGGTGTAGCGGTTACTTGTCCGGCCATCAAACTTACAAAAAACGACTGGGACAAGGTAATAGGCACCAACCTGACCGGCTGCTGGCACGTCAACCAGGAGGCCGCCCGCCGTCTTATCGAACACGATAAGGCCGGTTCCATTATCAATATCAGTTCCATCCTGGGCCAGCGCGGTGCCGGTGCGGTGCTCCCTTATTCGGTAGCCAAGGCCGGGCTTGACCAAATGACACGCAACCTGGCGCTGGAATGGGCCCGATACAGCATCCGCGTCAACGCCCTGTCGCCCGGTTATATCGAAACACCGCTTAACAAAGACTTTTTCGCCACCGATGCGGGGCAGGCCATGATCCGTCGTGTGCCCATGCGCCGCCTTGGCCAGGCGTCTGAGCTGCACGCGTCCCTGCTTTTGATGGCCAGCGACGACAGCTCGTTCATGACGGGCCACACCATGGTTGTGGATGGTGGTCACTTGCAATCGAGTTTGTAACGGGCCGGATCATGTCAGTTTCTGAAAACCAAGAGGCGCTGCTGGCCTTTATCAGGGAACAAGCACAGGCAGACTCCGTCACCCTGCTTGACCTTAAACAGTTGTCGGGTGGTGCCATCCAGGAAAACCATGGATTGCGGGTGCGTATTTCCGGTGGCCCCATGAGTGGCGAACGCGCATTTGTTGTGCGCAGTAATGCACCGGCCTCCCTGTCTGTCAGCCTGAGCCGGGCACAGGAGTTTGCAGTATTGCAATGTGCCCACGAGGTCGGGGTGATGGCACCCCGACCTTATTGGTTGTGCACCGATCCCGGTGTGGCAGGGGGTGAGTTTTACCTCATGCAATGGGCGGCAGGCTCGGCGTCCCCTGCCAGATTGGTCAAAGAGGATGCGCTGACACAGGAGCAGCGCCAAAAATTGACCTATAACCTTGGCGCGACCATTGCACGACTGCATCAAATTCAGCATTCGGCCGATACCCTGCCATTTTTGAAGCAGCCGTCCAGTACGCCTGCTGCTCAGCGCATCCAGGAGTATCGGGCCAGTCTCGCGCGGCTTGAAACTGCGCATCCGGTTATTGAAGCGGGGCTGGATTATCTGGAAAAAATGATTCCCGATGGGCAACGCTGGGTCCTGTCTCATTGTGACTTCCGCACGGGCAACTACATGGTGCAGGATGGCGAGCTAACTGCTCTTCTGGACTGGGAATTTACGGCCTGGAGTGATCCATACGAAGACCTGGGATGGATATGCGCCCGCAGCTGGCGTTTTGGCGCCAACCATCGTGAAGCTGGGGGGGTAGGCGATAAGGCCGACCTATTTGCAGGTTATGAGAGTGTGGCCGGCCATGCGGTTGACCCCGAACGCGTAGCGTACTGGGAGCTGATGGCGAGTGTGCGTTGGGCAGTGATTGCTCTGGAGCAGTCACTTCGTCACCTGTCGGGGCAACAGGCGTCGCTGGAGCTGGCATTGACAGGCCGGATGCTGCCGGAAATTGAACAGGACCTGATGGTTCATTTGCACAAGCTGGTTGCTTTAAAAGGTACAGATGACGCTGCAGGCAGCCCGGCACAAGAAACAACAAGCCCGGCGCAGCACGCCCCAACGGCCATTACCGATCATGACGAATTCATGGAACAGCCAGATGGGTCCGGGCTGCTTGATATTGCACGTTCCGTGTTGCTGAACCATGTACTGCCTAACGCCAAAAAAGAGGAAAGCTACAACATCCGCATGATTGCCAAAGCGATGGGCATTGCGATGCGGGAGCTTGAGCAGGGCGTGACAAACAGAGCGCTACAGGCGCAAACCATTCAGGCTTTTTACGCGGCAATCGGCCGGCAGCCTGATGTGCCCAGCCTGCAAACGCTTGCTCAGGACATTCGTGAAAAACGCTTTCCTGACGACTGCCAGCCTCAATTGCTTGCTGCACTGGATACGCTTGTGGCGCAACGTTTGGCACTGACAAACCCCCGACGCTTGGGCGATAGCGCGCGGTAAAGGAGACACAAACCCCATGAGGAAAGTCCAAGTTGTGCTGACAAAAGAAGCACTGCGCCAGAGTGACCGTACCAATGCCAGTGCAATTGTCCTGGATATTATTTTTGCCACCAGTTCGATCACGGCGGCACTGGAAGCCGGGGCGTCAAAGGTGTTGCCTGCGCTGGGTCTGGATGAAGCCCGGGAGATAGGGGAACGGCTGGCGCCGGATAGCTGGATGCTTGCTGGTGAGAACAACGCCGAAGCGTTTGCGGGGTATCGCTCGTATGAGCCGCTGGCCCTGGCAACGCCGGACATGGCCGGCACCCAGCTGATTTATGCCACGACCAATGGCACTGTGGCACTGCGGCAGGCCGATTTTTTTGAGCGGGTTTATGCAGCGAGCTTGCGCAATGCGTCAGCTGTTGTACGTCATTTGCTAGCACATAGTGATGCCCAGACCGACATTGTCATCATCTGTTCAGGCTCAAAAGGCCATTTCAACCTTGAAGACTTTTACGGCGCAGGATGCATTGTGCGGTGCCTGCGGGATCAGACAGAGTCCACGCTACGTTTCAGCGATGCTGCCCTGGCGGCCGAGATGACTTATCTGGGCGGTCACAACCCGTACGACATACTGGCAAACACCCGGATGGGCCAGATCATGTTGAAGCGGGTTTCGGCAGAAAACATTCGCTATATCAGCCAAATAGACAGCAGTGACGTGGTTGGTATGTATGAAAACGGTGAGATACGCGATGCCCGTTAGCGCATAACAATCGTTTAGGGGAGACAAAACATATGGCATTGCTTGACTGGATAGACAAACTTAATACAGCAATCGGCAAGCTTGTTGGCTACCTGATATGGGCCGGTATTGCCCTGATCGTGCTGGAAGTGACACTGCGGTACGTATTTAATGCCCCGACTGTTTGGGGGCCGGGTTATGCACAGCGCGTGTTTGGCGCTTATTTCGTGCTCGTAGGAGGTTACACGCTAATCAAGGATGGACATGTGCGGGTGGATGTATTGCTCCATACCCGTTCAAAACGGCTTACGGCACTGCTTGATGTACTGAACTATGCGGTATTGATTATCTGGGCAGGTGCGCTTGTCTATGAAGGCTGGTATTACTTTCATGACTCCTGGGCCTTTGCCGAGACGGACGATAGCGCACTGGGGCACCCTTTATGGCCCGTCAAGCTTGCCCTGTTTGTGGGTGTATTGCTGATCTTGCTGCAAGCCGTTGCCGAAATCATTCGTGGATTGGTGCGTTTTGTGCGGCCCGATCTGCTGCCACGCCCCGAGACTGAAGGAGTCACAACATGAGTCCGGATATTCTGACGTTAGGCATGTTCGGATCACTGATTGTTTTGATCATGCTCGGGGTGTCCCTGTCGTTCGCACTGGGCGGTGTAGCAGTCACCTTCATTTTGATTATGCACGGGCCAGCGGGCTTGTTTCCTGTGGTGTCAGCGGTGTTCACCAACATGTGGTCCATTTTGCTGGCTGCAGTGCCCCTGTTTGTCTTTATGGGGGTGGCGCTGGCGCGCTCCCGGATCTCGCACGATTTGTATCAGGCCTTTTATGTGTGGTCAGGCAAGGTGCATGGCGGTCTGTTGCTGGGTACGACCGGTTTTGCAGCGGTCTTGTCTGCCATGACCGGAAGTAGCGCGGCAGCTACGCTTACTACGGGTATGGTCGGCATGCCCTCCATGGAAGCGCGTGGCTATGACCGGAAATTCATGCTGGGCACGATTGGCGCTGCCGGGACACTGGGTGTGCTGATTCCGCCATCCATCACCCTGATCGTGATTGGCATGACAACCGGGTTGTCGGTCGGCAAGCTGTTCATGGGCGGCCTGATCGCGGGGCTGATCATGCTGGGTGTCATGCTTGCTTATGTGGCTATCCGGGCACGCCTGAATCCGGAGCTGGCCCCGGCTGCGGGAATCAGTGTGCCCCTGCCGGAAAAACTGCGTGCATTACGTGCTGTCATTCCGCCGCTCACCATCATTGTTGTTGTACTGGCCTCCATATTTCTTGGGTTGGCCACACCCACCGAAGCGGCGGCAGTTGGTGCCTTTGCCGTAACGGTGGCAATTGGTTTCAGGGGTGAAATCAATCGGACGTTTATTCGCGAAGTGACCTACATTACCGCGACAACCACCGGCATGGTCATGTGGATTGTGTTTGGGGCCACGGCGTTTGTTTCTGTGTATTCCTCCGGTGGGGGCATACAGTTCATGCAAAATGCGCTGCTGTCCCTCGATATCAGTCCGTGGGGACTGATCATCGTGATGCAGCTGGTGGCGCTGGTGCTGGGCATGTTTCTGGACCCCGTGGGCATTATCCTGATGGCGCTGCCCATTTTTTATCCCCTGGTCATCAAGCTTGGTTTTGACGCGCTATGGTTTTGCGTCATTTTTCAGGTCAACCTGTGCATTGGTTACATCACCCCGCCGTTTGGCTACAACATTTTTTACCTCAAAAGCTTGCGCCCCGACACGCGCATCACTTCGCTATATCGCGCATTAATGCCTTTCATCATTTTAATGATTCTGTGCGGTGCGCTGTTTATGGCGGTACCTGACATTCTTATAAAGGGTATTGATTTACTGGCCGTCAAATAACAGTGCCGGTTGACCGTGGCCGAATAAAAAGGCCATCAAGTAATTATCACGACAAAATGGAGGAGTCGATGACCCAAGATAAACGTCACTCACGCCGGCGGTTTTTGCTGGCGACAGGCGGCATAGCTACAGGTGCCATGGCAAGTGTCCACTCGCCCGCAGTGATTGCTGCAGACACCAAGGCAAAGTTTCGCTGGAAAATGCAGACGCATTGGCCGCAGGGCACTTGGTATTACGATACGATTTTTCAGACATTTGCCGATAACGTCAAAACAGCGACGGATGGCGAGCTTGAAATCGAAACCCATCATCCGGGCTCTGTTGTGGGCACCAGCGATGTTCTAAGAGCTGTGCAACGGGGCACGTTAGACAGTGCGTTTACCTGGCCGGCGTACTGGATTGGCCAGATTCCCGTAGCCGGGCACCTCAATGGCAACCTGGGCACGTGGGACAGCCATGAAGAAATGCACTTCTTCATGTACGAAATGGGTGCGCTGGACATTATTCGTGAAGCCTATGCTGAACGGGGTGTGTATCAGCTTGGCCCATACTCGGCTGCTGGGCTGGCGGTGTTTTCCACCAAGCCAATCAAGTCTGTTTCTGACTTTGAAGGCTTCAATGTCCGCTCAACAGGCACGCCCGCAAAGGTGTTTGAAAAAATGGGTGCTGCGCCGGTGTCGATTTCTGGTGAAGAGCTGTATCAGGCCCTGCAAACCGGTGTGGTGGATGGTGTGCACTGGGGTGGTGTTGCAGCGGGCTGGGGCATGAGCTTCCAGGAAGTCACGTCCTATATCTTGCGTCCTAACTTTTTGGGTCAGACTAACGGTGAAGTCATGATCAACATGAAAAAGTGGGACGAACTGGGCGACGATCACAAGCAGGTGCTCAAAACGGCCATCCAGGCAACCAGTGCCAGTGCCAGCGCGCAGTTCACCTACAAGGACCATGAATTGATGAAAGAATTTGTGGACGACTTTGATGGTGAACTGGTGCAAATGGACGACAACGTGATGGATGAAGTCCGCAAGTACTCCATGGAAGTTGTGGCCGACGACGCCAAAAAAGACGAGAAATATTCGGGCAAGGTCGCAGATTTGCTGACAGAGTTTATGCAGCTAACCGGCAAGATCTGATTCTTTTGCGTTTCATAACCTCATGAGACCTTTAAAGCCTGGTGCAGTGAACTGTGAACTGCACCAGGCTTTTTTCGTTACACTGGGCGCCGGGCATCTTTCAGCCCCTGCCAGAACATGCTGTTTGTATAGATACAACGTTTGAATATAAAGAATTCAAAACAATCGTCAACGTTTTGTATCTATATAGGCAAGTCAGATACAATACGTTCCTCAAGTCCAGCACATTTTGTTACGAAATTACGCAAAGCGCATCAACGTACCGCCTTGCTGCTGGCGTAAGACGCAAGGTTATGCTTCAAGAATACTGGCCAGAAACCGGTAGCTCCGCCTTGCCAGATACTGTGTATTACGCACATGATCTGCATCTCATCTTGTTTTTATGCACCAGAATTGGTCCGGCTTAGTCTGTGGCCAGTTTTTGTACGTATGCCTGCAACGGGCAGTTACACGTCAACAATAACAACAAACGTTCTCACCCACTGTACACACCAAGAACAAAGGAGCTGTCTGTGAAGATCCGGACAATTTTGTCGGGTGCCGTGCTGTCCGCATGCGCCCTTCCCATCGTCAGCTATGCACAGACCGTCAGTCTTGAAGAGGTTGTCGAACAGGCTGTGCTAAGCAATCCAGAAATCAAGGCGCAATTCCAGGATTTTCAGTCGTCTCTGGAAGGACAGAATGTTGCGCGTGGCGGTTTGCTGCCAGAGGTAACCGCCCAAGGTTGGACCGGGCGCGAATGGCGTGGCAAGGGCAGCCAGCCAGGCGAACGCTCGGGCAGCTGGAGCCGCAATGGCTATAGCCTGGAGTTGCGTCAGTTGTTGTTTGATGGCTTTTCCACACTCAACGAGGTCCGTCAGCTGGGCTTTGAGAAGCTGTCCGGCTATTTTGAGCTGCTGGCAACGGTAGACAGCCTGGCATCAGAAGCCACGCAAGCCTACCTGGATGTGCAGCGCTATCGGGAAATGGAAGAGTTGGCACGGGATAACTACCGTATCCACGAGCGCACGCTGAATCAGCTGCAAGAGCGTCAGGAATCGGGTGTAGGCCGTGGCGTTGACCTTGAGCAGGCGCATGGGCGTCTGTCTTTGGCGCAAACCAACCTCATGACAGAAAGCGGCAACCTGAACGATGTCACGCAGCGCTTTCGCCGCATTGTTGGTGACACGCCTCCCAGCACCTTGCTGGGCAGCCCGGAAGTGGCGGATCAGATTAGCGTGGACGAAGGGCGTGTGATTGCGGCGCTAAGCAATAACCCCGCCCTGCTATCCAAGCAGGCACTGGTTCAGGCTGCGGATGCCGGTGTCTCGTCGGCCAAAGGCCGTCACGCGCCCACGCTTGAGCTGCGCGCTTCCACCGGCAAGGACAAGGGCGAGCCCGGCCTGCCTTACCGTAACGCGCATAGCTCCAATGTGCAGCTAGTGCTGTCATACAACCTGTTTCGTGGCGGCTCAGACCAGGCCCGTGTGCGCCAGACCAAAGCTCAATCGTATGCGGCCGTGGATGTGCGTGACTACACCTGCCGAAATGTGCAGCAGGATCTGTCGGTTGCCTGGAACAATATTGTTCGCCTGCGTGAACAAATGCCCCACCTGCAGGAGCACGAACGTGCCACGGCCAAGGTTCGCGTCGCCTATATGCAACAGTTCCAGATTGGCGAGCGCTCCCTGCTTGACGTGCTGGATACTGAAAACGAACTGTTTGATTCACGTCGGGCATTGACCAATGCCATCTATGACTTGAAGCAAGCCGAGTATCGCTGGCTGTCCCTGGCGCACCAGTTGCTGCCGGCGCTGGAGTTGGCCGAACCCTACGATGAGCGTCTTAAAGAGCTGGATGAGCTCGACATGCCTGAGCAGGCCATTCAGGCTTGTCTTGCTCCCGAGCCTGACACCAGCAACCTGAAGCCCATCGCCATGGAGTACCAAGATGGAACCAAGCCGCCAGTGATTGCCAGTACGAAGGCAGACGATGACGACGAATGACCACAATCATGACCAAAAGGATGAGGATCTGCGGACGCTGGATTCCGACTTTATCCGCGTCCTTGAGGACCTGATTGACGTTTTGGTGGCTAATGGGACGTTGCGCCTGACCGACTTGCCGCCCGAGGCACTTGAAAAACTCACCGAACGTAAGCGTGCCAGGGCCAGACTGCGGGATTCTCTGGACTTGATTAACGACGATGAAGAAGGGTTGCTTTGATGGATATAGCTGCCAGTGCGGTCCAAGATGTTCCGCCGCACCTGACACATGATGATCCGCTGTTAGCGTGTCTGGTTGAGCTCACGCGTATACATGGCAACCCATGCTCTGCCGAGCATTTATCGGCCGGGCTGCCTTTGACGGCAGATAACCGATTGACCTTGTCACTGTTGCCGCGTGCGGCCGAGCGGGCGCACTGCACGGCCCGCCTGCTGCGTCGCAAGCTGCAGCGCATCCCGGCTGCCGTCTTGCCGGCCATATTAGTGCTCAAGGACGAGCGGGCCTGCCTGCTGTTTGAAATTAAGGACAATACTTGCGTTGTCCAGTATCCCGAGATGGGCAGCCCCACTGAAATCAGCCTCGCTGAACTGCAGGAAGATTATGCCGGCCTGGCCTACTTTATCAAGCCGCTTTACCGGTTTGAGAGTCGTTCGGCCGATGCGCGCCAGGACGATAAGCGTCACTGGTTCTGGGCTGTGGTCTTTGAAAACCGCCGTTTGTACCGCGATGCCCTGGTTGCAGCAGTCCTGATCAACATTTTTGCGCTGGTCATGCCGTTATTCACGCTGAACGTGTATGACCGCGTCGTGCCCAACAACGCCATTGAGACATTGTGGGCCATGACGATCGGCATAGTCCTGGTCGTGCTGTTCAACCTGGTTCTGACCAGCGTGCGGGCCTACGTGGTCGATACGGCCAGCAAAAAAATCGACATCAAATTGTCAGCCCGGATTATGGAGCGCGTGCTGGATTTGCGTATGGAAGCCCGCCCGCAATCCGTGGGCTCATTTGCTGCCAACCTGCGTTCGTTTGAATCAGTCCGGGACTTTATTGCTTCAGCCAGCCTGACCACATTGGTAGACCTGCCTTTTGTGCTGCTGTTTCTGGCGGTGCTGTGGTGGATTTCGCCCTATATGCTGGTGCCCCCGGTGGTCGCCATCCTGGTCGTTCTGGTCGTCTCGTTTGTTGCCCAGTCACGCATGCAAAAGCTGGTTCAGGAGACCTTTCAGGCCAGTGCCCAGCGCAATGCCGGTCTGGTGGAGTCCCTGGCAGGGATGGAAAGCATCAAAGCGCTGAATGCGCAAAGCACCATGCAACGCAAGTGGGAGTCGTCCACCGAGTTTTTAGCCCGGCTGGGTGCGCGCATCAAAGTCCTGTCGTCCACGACCGTGTCGTTTGTTCAGGCGGCCCAGCAACTCGTCACCATTAGCGTCATCATTATTGGCACGTTTCTGGTGCAGGATGCTGCGCTGTCTCTTGGGGGCATTATTGCCTCGTCCATGGTTGCCGGCAGGTGTCTGGCCCCACTGGGTCAGGTAGCTGGCCTGATGATGCAGTTTCAGCATGCCCGGATGGCGCTGGGTTCCATCGACAACTACATGAACATGCCTGTCGAGCGCCCGTCACATAAAAGTTTTATTCCCCGCCCATTCTTGCAGGGCGACATCGAATTCCGGGACGTAGGATTTACCTATCCGGGTGCGTCACAACCCTCACTCGACAAGATCAGTCTGCGTATCCGCGCAGGCGAAAAAGTGGGCGTGATTGGTCGCATTGGTTCGGGCAAGACAACACTCGAAAAACTGGTGCTGGGCCTGTACGCCCCCACGCAGGGGGCCGTACTGGTTGATGGGGTCGACATTAATCAAATTGATCCAGCCGATTTGCGGCGTACCGTTGGCTATGTACCGCAAGACCCGGTCTTGTTTTATGGCACGCTGCGCAGCAACTTGCTGATGGCGGCTCCCTTTGCGACGGACGACCAGATGCTGCACGCCGCCCGCGTATCAGGCGTCGACAGCTTCGCAGCCAGCCATCCCGAAGGCTACGACATGATGATTGGCGAGCGTGGGGATTCACTGTCCGGTGGCCAGCGTCAATCCATAGCCGTCGCCCGCGCCCTGATCAACAATCCGTCGGTCCTGCTTCTGGATGAGCCCAGCAGCAACATGGACAACCAAAGCGAGGCCGCTCTTAAACGGCGGTTAAGCGAATTGAACGCGAATATGACGGTGCTGCTGGTCACGCACCGGACCTCATTGCTTGAGCTGGTCGACAGACTGATTGTG
>DAHVSI010000217.1 GCA_027324645.1 Castellaniella sp.
TTTGTGCCCCAAAACCAATTGCCAGCCCCGCAACCCCGGCCCCTGCCAGCAGCGGGCCGATGTCAATGCCAATTTGTGACAACACGATCAGCACAGTAAGCGTGGCGACCGTAATCGC
Organism: Castellaniella sp.; assembly: GCA_027324645.1. Lineage (GTDB taxonomy): Bacteria > Pseudomonadota > Gammaproteobacteria > Burkholderiales > Burkholderiaceae_B > JAJYRX01. Next base: position 119 of record DAHVSI010000217.1, read on the forward strand.
AGCAGCATTGCGAAACAAGAGCAGCAGGGTTTTTTCGCGTTCGCTGGGGCGGCGGCGTGTGTTGGTGCTATCCAGCCGGTGTTCGATGATGCTTGCCAGCACCGTCCAGCCCAGAGCGGCGATCAATAGAATGATCCCGACATGGATAATCATGGAAATGGTGGTTTGTCCGGCACTGGACTGCAACCATTCAGCCAGATTAAAAGCTCGCCAGGCATCGAAAACAGTCAGTATCACAGCCAGGACAATAATCAGGCGTACACCACGCAAAAATACAGGAATATAAGTGTTGATGCGGGTTTCGAATGAGGGCAGGGCCTTGTGCCAGTGCCCGCCCAGCGTCAGCCGTCGTGCGGTAAGGGTGGACAGGCCGACGACAAGAACGGCGCCAACAGCAATGGCCACAGCAGATTGCAGTGTTGCGCCCGCCATAAAGCTCAGTGCCGCCTGCTGATCTGTCTGGCTGACGACCAGCAATACAGTGAAGTAAACCAGGACCAGCCAATGCCAGATGCGGGCCAGTATCCGGGTGAGTGTGCCCAGTACGGCCGAGGCGTCAGGCCCATCGGCCAGGTGCAGCAGGCTGTCGCGCACTGAATGCCGTTTAGTCCATATCACACTGACCGCGTACAGGTAGATGAGCAGCATGAGTAGCAGGCCCAGCACGCGGCCCACAGAGGGCGTCAGCACGGTCTGTACCATGGGTACCAGAAGCAGCAGGGTATAGCCGGTCATGCTGATGATGGCACTCAGCCAGCGGTGCCAGTACTGGGCGGTGACATTCTGTACGGGTACGAGTCTCAGGCGCTCGTCCCGTACACCAAACACGGCTCTGGATAAGGCCTTGAGCACTTCAATCGCAAAGAAGGCAGTTAAAAACAGCATGGCAAACAGGGACACGCCTGAGCCGCTGCCGCTTAGTGCAATGAGTGCAGCGTAACCAGCCAGGCTTGCCAACAGGCTGACCACTACCTCGAGTGCCAAGCCTGCGATGGTGGCGATAAGCATGCGGGAGCGATGTCCGCTTGCCAGTTGCTGCAGCCGCTGTGAACGCCGGTGATGACGATGCCGCCGCTGCGTTTGTGACGGATCCTCGGGGGCTGGGGCAGGGCGCTCGCGAGTGGCCCACGCAGCCAAGCGCCTGTAGCCGGCGGCCACGGCCAAACTCAGGACCAGCCGCGCAACCACTACGGCAGCAATCACAAACAGCAAGCTGACAAAGGCAGGTTGCCAACCATCAAGGGTGACCCCGGGTATGGGCCGGTTAGTGATTAACCGGCCCATGACAAACCAGGCAATAGAGGTGTCTTGCTTGATTTTGGCCGCCGCTTTTTGCAAACGGGTTGTGACGACGGTTCGCAGATCCGGGTCGTGCTTGGCCGTGTCTGCTGCTGGATCGGTTTGCGATGCGGGCAGGGATGCCTCGCCGGAGGGGGTGTCGCCAGACAGCTGGCGCAGTTCGGAAATGAACTGGTCGCGCGTGTCCTCGTTTTCCAGCACATTAAGCAACGCCGCGTAGGCAGCCCGGTTGGCAGGATCGATCTGGGCGGCATCCGTAGCGTCTGAAGAATCGGAGGCGTCTTCATCTGCTGCATAAGCCAGCGAGCCCACGGCAAGCAAGATAGCTGCCAGTATCAGTGCCAGAGAATGTTTGAAGGATGCGAGGTTGCGAAACGGGTCAGACGTATTCATGCACGATCCACTTGTTCTGGAAATATAACAATAAGGGTCTGGAAAAGAGTAACACCACAGTGGGCAGGGGCGTCAACGTAACTAGAGCATCCATTCAATGGGCAGTGTCGAGAGCATGCCCACCCAGACACGGCGCCACAGACTGGCTTCGGGCTCGGTGTCAAAGCGCACTGTGTCACCATTGGTGCGCGTTGTCCAGTACAGTTCACCGTCCTTGTCTAGGTGCACCTGGTAGCTGGTGCGGGGTACTTCATCCATGAATGTGCGGGTCAGCAATTTGGACAAGGGCGGGCTGTCAATGATGAAGCCAAGCTCGGTATTGAGCTCGGCTGAGCGCGGGTCGAAATTGAAGGAGCCAACAAAAATCTGGCGGTCGTCGATGGACAGGGTCTTGGCGTGCAGGCTCGTGCTGGCGCCCCTGAACGGGCCGGAGCCGGACGGTACGCCGGCAAGCCCCCAGCGCCAGGTCCGGAAACGGGCGTGCCGTCCGCTGCCTGATGACCGTAGGTGTCGTCTTGAGGGCCCGTCCGGGTTGGCGCGCATTTCGTAGAGTTCGATACCCGCCTGGAGTAAGGGCCGTCTGCGCTTGGCGTAGCCGGCATGTACGGCGGCCACATCGGTGGCCGAAAGCGAATTGGTCAGGATGCGGATGGACACACCGCGTTCAGCCAGTTCGGTCAAAATCCGGGTACCCGACCGCGTGGGCACAAAATACGATGACACCAGCTCGATATGCGATTCGGGTTCACCCAGAATTTGCTCAAGCTGGGCGGCAACGGTCCGATCAGGCGTGGCCAGATCCAGTACTTTGCCGGGATCATCACTAATCATGCGTGTGGGTGCCCATTCCAGGTTGATGTTGCCGTTAATGAGCTCTGTAATCAGGTTGCTGTCGTGCATGGCGGTAATGAATTCACGGGCCTGCGGATTTGCCTTGGTGGTGATGGCATCCTGTTTAAGCTTGGTCAGCGCCTCGGGCTGGGCTGATGGGATGAGCAGGCTGACCGGGTAAGCCGACTCACTGTTCCAGTACGCGTCAAAATCACTGGCAACATCACCGACGACGGGGCCGACGGCAATCACGTCCAGATCTGAAAACTGGAAGTCGGTCGTGGCGGCAAAATATTCATCCCCAATGTTGCGCCCGCCAATAATCGTTGCCTGACTATCTACCGTAAACGATTTGTTGTGCATGCGTCTGTTGACGCGCTGGAAATCCACGATGTAGTTGAGCCATCTTGGGAAACGAATCGCCAGCGGATTGAACAGGCGCACTTCGATGTTGTCGTGCGCGTCCAGCGTGGCCAGGACTTCATCAAAGCCCACGCCGGCGCTGTCATCCAGCAGTACGCGCACTCGTACGCCGCGGTCAGCTGCTGCACGCAGACTGTCCATCATGAGCGTACCGGTCAGGTCGTTACGCCAGATGTAATACTGCACATCCAGGGTTTTTTGAGCGGCGTCCGCAAGCAGGGTCCGTACGGCGAAGGCCTCGTGTGGATCCGATAATAAATAGATCCCGGAATCACCCGGGTGCTCCTGGGCTAGCGGTTTGATGGTCTTGCCCAGAGGCGTGTCGCTTGTATGGCTGGTTGTCAGTGCCTGGCTTGATTCACGATCATTTAATTCCGGCAGAGCGGTACATCCCGCCAGGATCATGGACAACCATAGACATATAACGGGCACAATCTTGCTGTTTTTGGCTGTAAGCCGTATGGAAAGTGACATCAAAAGGGTAGAACGATCAAATACGCAGGCATCTGCGGTTAGAATGCCAGAGCGAAACAAATTGAGGAGACAGGCATGAAAATTTTGTCATCGCTTATTTTAGCCGCGGCGCTGGTGCCGTTGAGTGCGAGTGCCGACACAGTGCGTGTCGGAATTGCTAATGATATATCAGGTCCCTTTGCCGCGATCGGCGCCGAAGCCCGGGATGGTTTCGAACTGGCTATTCAGGAGCTGGATGGTGAGCTAGGCGGCCAGCCGGCAGAGTTTATCCAGACCGACATGGGCGGCAATCCTGATCAGGCCCGCCAGCTGGTCAACCGGTATATCAAGCGTGACAAAATCGATTTTTTCACGGGGCCCATCGGCTCCAATGTTGCGCTTGCTGTGGGGCCGGCCCTGTTCAAGGCCAAGATCCCTTACCTGTCAAACAATCCGGGTCCCAGCCAGTATGCGGGTGAACAATGCAATCCGTTTTGGTTTGGTACGTCTTATCAAAATGATGTGTTCCACGAGTCCGCAGGTAAGGCGGCGGCCGAGCGTGACTACGAGAACGTACTGATCATGGCACCCGACTATCCGGCGGGTATCGATGCGCTCAATGGCTTCAAGCGGGGTTACGATCAGCCGGTCGCTGAAGAGCTCTACACCAGTCTGGGACAAATTGACTATGCGGCAGAACTGGCACAAATCCGTGCTGCCAAGCCTGACGCCGTCTACATTTTTCTGCCTGCAGCCATGGGCATCAACTTCATCAAACAGTTTGAGTCAGCCGGGCTGTCGCAAGACATTCGCCTGATCGGCCCGGGTTTTTCGGCCGATGAAGATGTCATCATGGCAGTGGGTGAGCCCATGCTGGGCATGATCAATACAGCGCAATGGGCGCACGACCTGGATGTGCCCGCCAACAAGGCGTTTGTCGAGGCATTTCGGGAAGCCTACGACGGCCGCTACCCCTCGGTGTATGCCGCACAGGCCTACGACGTCATCATGGCGATCAATGCGGCGGTTGAGCAGCGGGACGGCGATATGTCCGACAAAGATGCGCTGGTCAGTGTGCTTAAGCAAGCGGATTATGACTCGGTCCGCGGCAGCTTTACCTACGGCGACAACCATTTCCCCATCCAGTCGTATTACGTTCGCCAGATCGAAAAAGACGGTGATGGCCGTGTAACCAACCAGCTCGTAGGCCAGGTTCTTGAAAACTATCAGGACCACTACGTGCAGGACTGTCAGATGTAACTGGGGCCGATGTCAACCATTCTGCTGATCGAACAGTTTCTGAACGGCCTGCAGTTTGGCCTCATGCTGTTTCTTATCGCGGCGGGCCTGACCCTCGTGTTCGGCATCATGGATGTCATGAATCTGGCGCACGGGTCGCTGTATATGGCGGGGGCTTATGTTGCCTCGTCAGCCATGGCGGCGACTGGCTCGTTTTTAGCTGCCGTACTGATTGCCGCGCTGGTCACAGGGGCGGTTGCAGTGGTCCTTGAACGCCTAGTCATGCGCAGGCTTGCCACGGGCAGTCACCTGGTCCAGGTGCTGGGAACCTACGCCATCATCCTCATAGCCAACGACCTGGTTAAGCTGATCTGGGGTTCGGCGCCGCTCATGTTCAGTGCGCCGGCCGCGCTTTCCGGCCCGGTCCGGCTATTGCCAGACCTGGCCTATCCAGCTTACCGCCTCATGATCATTGTGGTTGGGCTGGCCGTTGCGTTGGGCTTGTACTGGTTTGTGGCCCGTACGCGCATGGGGGTACTGGTGCGTGCCGGCGCTTCCAACCAGTTAATGGCCCGACTGATGGGTGTCCGGGTGCCATTGCTGTTTTTAAGTGTCTTTGTATTGGGCGCCATGCTGGCCGCTGTGGCCGGAGCACTACTAGGCCCAATCACGGCCGTACAGATCGGGATGGGTGAAGACATTCTGATCCTGGTGCTTGTCTGCATCGTGATTGGCGGTATTGGTTCTGTTCGCGGCGCCTTTGTCGGGGCTTTGCTGGTTGGCATGGTCGATACAGCGGGCAGAGCTTTCCTACCCCTGCTGCTGCGCGAAGTGTTTTCGCCGTCTGTGGCGGCTAGTGTGGGGCCGACGCTTGCGTCCATGTCCATCTATATTCTCATGGCAGGCGTTTTGGTGTTTCGTCCGTCCGGCCTGTTTCCAGCCAGAGGTTGACCATGGAGCAGCTAAAGCGCACGTCCCGCCCGCTTGAACTCACTGGTCTGCTCATTCTTGTGCTGGTTCCCCTGGCCGCTGGTGCAAGTGGACTGGATTTTTACGTTTCTTTTGCCGGCCGGGTGCTTATTTTTTCGCTGGCGGCAACGAGTCTCAATCTTGTTCTGGGCTACGGCGGCATGATTGCGCTTGGGCATGCAGCGTTTTTTGGTACGGGTGCCTATACCGTAGGCATCCTGGCCATGGCCAACATTCACGCTGCCTGGCTAGTGTGGCCCCTTGCAGCAGGTTCTGCCGCACTTCTGGCCTTGTTGGTCGGGGCTGTCTCGCTACGTACTCGCGGTGTGTATTTCATCATGATTACGCTGGCGTTTGCGCAAATGGTTTACTACTTTTTCATCTCGCTGCGCCAGTATGGTGGCGAGGATGGCATGAACCTGTTTAGTCGCGTCGAACTGGGCCCTCTAGATCTGGACAATGATATAGCGTTTTATTATGTTGTGCTGGCAGTGGTGGTTGCGGTGTTTTACTTGTATGGACGGGTTGTCCGCTCGCAGTTTGGCCGTGCCCTGGCGGGTGTACGCGAAAACGAAACACGGATGGTTGCGCTGGGCTATCCAGTCTATAAAATCAAGCTGGTGGCTTTTGTGTTTAGTGGCGCGATAGCCGGAATAGCGGGAGCATTATTGGCGGATCACAACCAATTTGTGTCGCCCGGCATGATGCATTGGACCCAATCGGCCAACTTGCTGATCATGGTATTGGTTGGAGGCATGGGCGTGCGTTACGGTGGGGTCGCCGGAGCCATATTCTTGCTAAGTCTGGAAGAGTTGCTCAGGCAATTGACTGATTATTGGCATTTGCCCATGGGGATCATCCTGCTTTGCATTGTGTTTTTCGCGCCCAGCGGTCTGGCTGGCTCGCGTACCAGCAAGCCCCGCGCTGGTCGCGCGTCGGAGGCGGCCTCATGAGCCACGCAGCCCATCATGTCCTCGAGGCCCACGATCTCGTCTTTCGCTTTGGCGGGGTGTTGGCCACCAATCATGTATCGCTTAGCGTTGCGCCAGGGGAAATTCATGGACTGATTGGTCCTAACGGTGCAGGAAAAACCACGCTCATCCACTTGCTTGCAGGCACATTGCGTCCGGCTGCAGGCTCGTTATACCTGGATGGTACCGATATCACGTCAGTGCCTGCCCATCGACGCGCCGCCGCCGGGCTGTCCCGATCGTTCCAGATCACTACCTTGTTTGCGGGCCTGACGGTTCTGGATAATTTGTTGCTTGCCGCGCAGGCCGAGTCTGGCAATAGTTTTGGTTTCTGGCGGCCGGCCAATCACGACAAGCTGTTGCTTGAACGGGCCCGCCAGCTCGCCAAAACCTGTGCCATTGATTCAGCCGATTTACCTAGGCAGGCCGCGTCACTTCCCCATGGTGAGCAGCGCAAACTGGAGTTTGCACTGGCGTTGGCTACCCGGCCAAGGGTGCTGCTTCTGGACGAGCCCATGGCGGGGACCAGTGCCGAAGAAACCCGACGATTGGCGGAGCTGATTCAGCGCCTGCGTGGTCGTTGTGCCATGTTGTTGGTCGAACACGATATGGACGTCGTATTTCGCCTGGCTGACCGGATTTCGGTTCTGGTTGGCGGCGAAATTATTGCCAGCGATACGCCTGCAGTCATTCGTCACGACCCTGCCGTGGCCAAGGCGTACCTGGGTGACACGGACGCTACCCTGATGGCCCACCACGAAGAATCAGGAGGCCCCTGATGCTCACAGTCCAGGAAGTTACCGCAGGCTATGGTGCCGGACAGGTCCTGTTTGGCATTGACTTGCGCATTTCGGCCGGCGAAATCGTGACCCTGCTGG
>DAHVSI010000219.1 GCA_027324645.1 Castellaniella sp.
TCGATATCGGAAGGGTTACGTACCAGGCGGGACAGCAAGCGCATGATGCGCCGCTGATATTTGATCACCAGCAGGTCGAAGGCCCGTTTATCGCCCTGCTTGACGCGGGCGACGAGCTCCGCATCAACATCGCGCGAAGAGCGTGACGAGTGGTTCAATGTGCCGTCTCCGTGTGTACCGGCATCATGGCCAGGTCGCGGGTAGCCCACAGGCATAGCTGCCGCCAGGCGGCTGGCGCGACGCTACAGCGGCAGACGGTAATACGACCGTGGCACAGGTTGCTGTGAGGCTTGAGCTGCAAGGTAATCCAGAAGGCAGTTTGCCAGACCGCACACAGACGTGCGTTATTGAGCAACACCGTATTGTTGCTGTCACGTACCTGCCACGACCCTGACCGCGATGCACGGCTGCGCACAAGGCGCGCGGCGCGCACCCCATGCCCGCCCGGCCTGATTGAAGCAATGGACCAGACCCGCCAGGATAGGGGTACGCTGGCGTCCATACCTGGCCTGTTACAACCTGCGGACGATCATGGAACCGTTGGTCCCACCGAACCCGAAGGAGTTGGACAACGCGACGTTGATAGGCAGGTCGCGGGCTTCGTTGGCACAATAGTCAAGATCGCATTGCGGATCTTGGTTGGCAATATTGATCGTAGGCGGCGAGACCTGATGGTGTACGGCCAGCGTGGTGAATACCGCCTCGATTCCGCCGGCAGCGCCAAGCAGATGCCCCGTCATGGATTTGGTTGAGTTCACCACAAGTTGCTGGGCGTGATCACCAAATGCCAGTTTGAGCGCTTCGGTTTCGTTGATATCGCCCAGCGGTGTGGACGTACCATGCGCATTGACGTAGCTGACCTCGTCGGCATTGACCCCACCATTACGCATGGCATTGATCATGCCGCGCCGCGGCCCGTCGCGGTCAGGCTGTGTAATGTGGTGAGCGTCGGAGCTCATGCCATAGCCGCCGAACTCGCCATAAATACGTGCGCCGCGCTGACGGGCGTGTTCGTATTCTTCGAGCACGAGCACACCGGCACCTTCGCCCAGCACAAACCCGTCGCGATCGATATCCCACGGGCGTGATGCGGCCGCCGGGTCGTCGTTGCGGGTGGACAGCGCCCGCATGGCTGCGAACCCGCCAACCCCCAACGGTGACACGGTGGATTCGGCGCCCCCGGCCACCATGACATCGGCGTCGCCATATTCGATCAGGCGGGCGGCATCGCCAATGGAGTGCAAGCCGGTGGTACAGGCGGACACAACCGCGTAGCTGGGCCCCTTGAGACCCAGCCCGATGGACAGCTGCCCCGAAACCAGGTTAACCAGCGACCCTGGTACAAAAAACGGGGAAATGCGCCGGGGGCCACGCTTGAGGTAGGCTTCCTGGGTTTCCTCGATACGAGGCAGACCACCAATGCCGGATCCGACTATGACACCCATGCGGTCAGCATTGGTATCGGTGACTTCAAGACCCGAATCGCGCCAGGCCTGCATGCCGGCAGCTACGCCATAATGGATAAAGGTGTCCATTTGACGGGCTTCTTTGGTGGGGAAGTACTGAGAGACATCAAAATCACGGACTTCGCCCGCAATATGGACGCTAAGGTCCTGTGGGTCGAATCGTGTAATGGATCCGACACCAGAGCGGCCATTGATAATGTTGTCCCAGGCGGTATCAACACTGCTACCGACTGGCGACACAATGCCGAGTCCGGTTATGACGACACGTCGTTTCACGGAAGGCTCCTGTCTTGTGCGAGTACAGCCTGCCGGGGCAGGCTGCCATCACTACGGGTTAGGAATCAGGCTTTGCTGTTTGCGTTGATGTAATCAACCGCCTGCTGAACCGTTGTGATCTTCTCGGCTTCCTCGTCCGGAATCTCTGTTTCAAACTCGTCCTCGAGTGCCATAACCAGCTCGACCATATCGAGCGAATCGGCACCGAGGTCGTCAAGGAAGGAGGACTCGTTCTTGATTTCAGCTTCGTTTACGCCAAGTTGTTCGGCGACTATCTTCTTGACGCGCTGGTCGATGCTTTCCATGCAAATCTCCAAGTGGGAAGTTGGGAAAATCCCGCGAATTATAGCCACAACAAAAAATTTGTTGGTGCTGGCCATGACAAAAAAATAGCGTTACCGCGCACTGGAAAGAGCCTTTTGGTTATAGGCATGGGCGGAAACACTTCCGAGGAAAACAGATTTTACCCCAGACGGGCAATCTGTTTTGCTTTTACATATACATACCGCCATTGACATGTAGCGTCGTGCCAGTGATGTAGGCAGCACCAGGCCCTGCCAGAAACGCGACAGCTTGGGCGATATCGGCAGCCGACCCCAGACGCCCCATGGGAATCTGGGAAAGAATGCTGGCGGTTTGATTTTCGTCCAGGGCACGTGTCATGTCAGTTTCAATAAAGCCCGGCGCAACACAATTGACCGTTACGCCCCGGCTGCCCAGTTCACGAGCCAGTGCACGGGACAACCCCGCTACGCCGGCTTTTGCTGCCGCATAGTTGGTTTGCCCCGGGTTGCCAATGGAACCGATCACCGAAGTAATATTGATGATACGCCCCCAACGGGCTTTCATCATGGTGCGGGTCACGGCACGCGACAGGCGAAAAACTGCTGACAGGTTGGTGTCGATGACTGACTGCCAGTCATCGTCTTTAAGACGTACAACCAGGTTGTCGCGCGTGATGCCTGCATTGTTTACCAGAATGGCAGGGCCACCCTGGGCGGCAAGCTCGGCAATCAGGGCGTCACACGCCTGGGGATCGTTCACGTCGAGCACGGCGCCGCGCCCGCCCGTAGGCTCGAGCATGGCAGAAATGGTGTCGGCACCTGACTGGGATGTGGCGGTACCCACCACGGTGGCGCCGTTTTGTGCCAGTTCAAGGGCAATGGCTTTGCCGATACCGCGCGTCGCGCCGGTGACCAGGGCTACTTTGTCCTGAAGTGCTTTGTCTTGCATGGCTTGATTGTCCTTATGCTTGTCCAAGGGTTTCCAGCGCTGACTGCATGGATGCAGGATCGGTAATGGCCAGTCCGACCAGGTCGCGATCAATGCGCCGTGTGAGCCCCGATAATACGCGACCCGGCCCGCATTCTACGATATGCGTGACGCCCTGATCTTTCATGAAACGGATAGTTTCGACCCAGCGCACTGGGTGCCACGCCTGACGGGTCAGTGCATTGCGGATGTCCCCCGGCGAAGACGGGCACGCTACATCAACGTTATTGACAACCGGTACCACAGGCGTCGCCACTTGTATGCCATCCAGAGCCTGAGCCAGTACATTGGCCGCCGGGCGCAGCAGGCTGGAGTGAAACGGCGCGGATACCGGTAGTTTGAGCGCCCGCTTGGCCCCTTTCTCCTTGGCCAGTTCGCAGGCCCGTTCAACAGCCCCCACATGCCCGGCAATCACGACCTGGGACGGCGCATTGTAATTGACCGCCTCGACGACCTCGTCGCCTGCAGCTTGCGCACAGACATCGCGCACGACGTCATCGGCCAGCCCCAGTATGGCAGCCATGCCCCCTTCCCCAACAGGCACGGTATTTTGCATAGTGCTGGCCCGGACCCGGACTAGACGCACGGCATCGTCGGCCGCCAGAGCACCGGCAGCCGTCAGGGCCGTATATTCGCCCAGGCTGTGGCCCGCCATGACGGCAGGCTCAGCCCCGCCAGCCTCACGCCAAGCCTGGTACATGGCCAGCGATGCCGCCAGCATGACAGGTTGCGTGTTGACGGTCAGGTCGAGGTCGGATGCCGGCCCCCTGGACATGAGTGTGACCAGGTCCTGGTTGAGCGCGTCACTAGCCTGGCTCACGGTTTCCATGGCGATGGCATTATCGTGCCAGGCATCGAACATGCCGGTTGTTTGGGAACCTTGGCCAGGAAATACAAAGGCGATTTTCATGGTGGTGAAGTGTCCATTAAAAAAGAAAATCGACTGACGGCTTACATGCGCGCCAGCACCGACCCCCAAGTAAAGCCCCCGCCCACGCCTTGCAACAGCACGAGCTGACCGGGCTGTATGCGTCCATCGCGACGCGCCTGATCAAGCGCCAGCGGCACGCTGGCGGCTGACGTGTTTGCATGCTGGTCGACAGTCACGACAACTCGCGAGGCATCAAGGCCGAGTTTTTTACCCAAAAAGTTGATGATGCGTACATTGGCCTGGTGCGGAACAAACCAGTCGATGTCCGTAAGGGGAACACCGGCTTCGGCACACACGGCCCGGGCAGAATCGGACAAATGATTGACGGCCAGCCGGAACACAGCCTGTCCGTCCATACGCAGGAATGGATCGCCCACTACCTTGCCATGCGCAACGTTACCTGCGGCGTGCAACACGCCCATTTGCGTCCCATCGGCCTGGAGCTGCGCAGCCATGATGCCCGGCTTTTCAGAGCGCTGGACCACAACGGCACCGGCCCCATCGCCAAACAGTACGCATGTGGAGCGATCGCTCCAGTCGAGAATACTTGAAAAAACTTCCGCCCCAATCACCAGGGCGGTTTGTGCCCTGCCAGCACGGACAAAGGCATCGGCCGTGGCAAGCGCATAGACAAAGCCGCTGCATACGGCCTGGACGTCGAACGCCGCGCCGCCCCCGGCCCCGATATTGGCCTGCACCAGGCAGGCTGTACTGGGAAAGACATAGTCGGGCGTGGAGGTTGCAACAATGATGAGATCGACATCGGTTGCGGCAATGCCGGCATCGTCCAGGGCAGCCTTGGCGGCGTGGGTAGCCAGTTGGCTTGTCGTGGTTCCTTCGGCAGCAATATGGCGCTGCCGAATGCCGGTACGCGTGACGATCCATTCGTCGGAGGTCTCGACCTGGCGCGTGGCCAGATCAGCCGCAAGGGCATCATTGGAAACGACACGCTCAGGCAGGTAACTGCCCGAACCGGTAATTTTTGCATAAGCCATTGTCACTTCCTGTCAACAGTACTCAAGCGGGTCGCATCCGGTGTGGGAGGGTTGGGCTGGTCCGGAGACTCAGCTGCCTGCTCGGCCGCCTTGGCAAGGCTTTGGCTAAGCTGCGCAATGGTTTGAGTTGTGCCTTCGAGCAAGCGGTTATGCACCGCTTCGCGTGCGCGCTGCAGGGCGCAGCCAAAAGAATAGATATCGGCAGAGCCATGACTTTTGATCACGATGCCGCGCAGCCCCAGCAAGGCCGCTCCATTGTACTGACGATTGTCGACCTGATTGCGAAACCGCTTAAGCACCGGGCGCGCCACCAGGCCGGCCCCCATGGAAAGCGCGTCGCGAGTGAACTCGGCACGCATCATGGTGGCGACCATGCGAGCCAGACCTTCAAGGGACTTGAGCACTACGTTACCGACAAAGCCGTCACACACAATGACATCGACCGTGCCTTTACAGATATCGTCGCCCTCGACATTGCCATAGAAGTCCAGGCTGCTGTTGCGCAGCAGCTCTGCGGCCTGCTTGACGACCTCGTTGCCCTTGATGACCTCTTCGCCAATAT
>DAHVSI010000225.1 GCA_027324645.1 Castellaniella sp.
ACGATATCAGCAACATGCTCGATAGTCGCGGCTTCAACATATCCGAAGGTGTTGGACAGCTTGGGGACTACGTAATCGAACGGGCGTTTGCCGACAAATAATATTTGCATTTTGCTTTTGACGGCCGGATGATTACACTCTTAGCGTTTCATCCCTGTTTCCCTTTGAGTGAAATTCATGTCCAAGCAAATTATTCATACTGAGTCCTCTCCAGCAGCAGTCGGGCCTTACTCTCAGGCTGTGGTTGTCCCCTCATCAGGGCGTTTGGTTTACCTGTCTGGTCAGCTGGGCCTCGAGCCCGATACCGGCGAACTGGTGTCCGAGAACTTTGAAGGGCAGGTCCGCCAGGCCTTCACAAACATGCAGGCGGTCATTGAAGCGGCCGGAGGCACGTTGAACAGCATCGTTAAACTCACGCTATACCTCACGGACTTAAGCAAGTTCGCCAGTGCCAACGCCATCATGGCCGATATCATTCCCGAGCCTTTCCCGGCACGGACAACGGTAGAAGTTTCGGCATTGCCCAAAGGTGGTCAGTTCGAAATCGAAGCCATCATTGCCGTCTGAGTCCGCCACCGGCGGATCGGCAAAAAAAAAACAGCTGTCTGCACAAGAAAGACGGCTGCATCGGCTCGGCCTTGTTGAGCCCTCCGACTTTATTGTCCACCTGCCGTTACGGTACGAGGACGAAACGCGCATCCTCCCCATTCATTCCTTACGGGCGGGTGATACTGCGCAACTTGAGGGCACCGTGTCTGATGTGGCGGTTCAGTATCGTCCACGGCGTCAGCTTACGGCGCGGCTGTCAGATGGCAGCGGTACAGTCAGCTTGCGTTGGCTGCATTTTTATCCCAGCCAGATACGGCAACTGGAGTCCGGCAGGCCTTTACGCGTAAGAGGCGATGTCCGCGCCGGTTTTCATGGTCTGGAACTGGTCCACCCCAGGCTGTCGGTAACAGGTACGCCACTACCCGATACACTGACACCGGTCTATCCCTCTGTAGATGGCCTCACACAAAAAGTTCTGCGCGCAGCCATTGTCAAAGCACTACAAATCGCAGATCTGTCCGACACACTGCCTGACGCCATTCGCGATCGCTGGCAGCTTGTCCCCTTCAAACAGGCCATTCATCGTCTGCACCATCCTACGCACGATATGCTGGCCGCAGAGTCGCTATCTCCCAATAATCCGGCGCTTGTCAGAATCAAGTTTGATGAGCTGCTTGCTCAGCAGTTGTCATTGGCGGCCGCACGGGCGGCCCGCAGGCGTGAACAGTCTATACCCTTAAAGGACAGTCATAGCGCGCTTGTGCACGAATTGCTCACCGGCTTGCCCTTTGCCCTGACGAACGCCCAGCAACGTGCCATCCAACAAATTAGCGACGATCTGTGCAAGCCGTATCCCATGCACCGACTGTTGCAGGGGGATGTGGGCAGTGGCAAAACCATTGTTGCGGCAGCCGCGGCACTACAAGCTATCAGCAGTGGCAGCCAGGCAGCCATCATGGCCCCAACCGAAATTCTGGCCCAGCAACACCATGAAAATATCGGCCAGTGGCTGGCGCCTTTGGGCATTGAAACGGTCTGGCTTGCGGGCAGCATGCCGACCAAAGACAGAAGATCCAGTCTGGAGCGCATTGTCAGCGGGCAGGCCCAGCTCGTTGTTGGGACCCAGGCGTTAATACAGGAGCATGTCGCCTTTTTTCGGCTGGGCCTGGTCATTCTGGATGAGCAACATCGGTTTGGCGTTGGCCAGCGTCTTGAGCTCACTCGCAAGGGGGACGATGGGCGGGGGTACACTCCTCACCAGCTCAATATGAGCGCGACGCCAATACCGCGCACGCTTGCCATGACGTATTTAGCTGACCTGGATGTGTCGGTGCTTGATGAGCTGCCCCCAGGCCGCAAACCTGTGCTTACCAAGCTGGTTAACGACTCCCGGCGTAACGAAATCATTGAACACATACGCACAGAAATCCAGGCCGGGCGCCAGGTGTACTGGGTGTGCCCACTGGTTGAGGAAAGCGACGCGTTACAATTACAAACGGCGGTGGACACACACCAGTTTCTTGACGAGGTGTTTACAGACTTCCAGGTTGGTTTGCTGCATGGCCGCCTGAGCACCGAAGAAAAGCAGCAAGTGATGCAGGCTTTTCATGAAGGGCGTATCCAACTGCTAGTTGCCACCACTGTCATTGAAGTGGGTGTGGACGTCCCTAATGCGTCTTTGATGATTATTGAGCACGCCGAGCGATTTGGCTTGGCACAGTTGCATCAGCTCCGTGGCCGGGTAGGGCGGGGCAGCCAGTCATCGGTATGTGTCCTGCTGTACCAGACGCCATTATCTGCCGTCGGGCGTCAGCGGTTGCAAGCCATGTACGAAACCACTGATGGGTTTGAGATCGCCCGGCGTGACCTGACGATTCGGGGCCCGGGCGAATTCCTGGGGACACGGCAATCCGGTCAGTTGCCTTTACGTTTCGCCGACACTGAAGCCGATGCCGAACTGATAGAAGATGCGCGTGAAGCGGCACAGCTGCTTCTTGAACAGTACCCTGACCATGCGCAAAGGCATGTGGCCCGCTGGATGAAAAACCGGCACGAATTTTTACGTAGCTGAATTGCGCAAGAGCCTGATATGACGCTGACTGAACTGAAATATATTGTTGCTGTGGCACGGGAGCGCCATTTTGGTCGCGCTGCCGATGCCTGCTTTGTAAGCCAGCCCACACTTTCTGTAGCCATACGCAAGCTCGAAGAAGAGCTGGGTGTGACGCTTTTTGAACGAGGGGGCAGTGAGGTGGGCATCACCCCCATTGGGCTGACCCTGATCGAGCAGGCACAGCGGGTGCTTGAGGAAAGCGCCAATCTGATTGAAATGGCGCGCCAAGGGCAGGACCCATTAAATGGCCCATTACGGGTGGGGGTCATTCACACAATAGGTCCGTACCTGTTGCCGCGTCTTGTGCCGACGCAGATTCAGCAAACGCCGCAAATGCCGTTGCTGTTGCAAGAGAACTTTACCGAGAAATTGCTTGAGCTTTTGCGACAGGGGGAAATTGACTGCGCCATTGTGGCGTTGCCGCTGCCCGATTCCGGCTTTGCCATGCACGAGCTTTATGACGAGCCGTTCATGGTGGCTCTGCCGCGCAAGCACCCCTGGGCCAACCGACCATCCATTCCCGCAGAGGAGCTGAAAAACGAGACCATGCTGTTACTGGGCACGGGCCATTGTTTCCGCGACCAGGTACTGGAGGTCTGCCCGGAACTGTCCCGATATTCTGCTTCCAGCGAGGGCATCCAGCGCACGTTTGAGGGTTCTTCCCTTGAAACGATCAGGCATATGGTGGCGGCCGGCATTGGCATTACCGTTATGCCACAAAGCTCCATCGCCGTGTCAGGAAGCGAACAAAGCCTGCTGCGTTATGTTCCCTTTACCAAGCCGGTGCCCGACCGCCGTATTGTGCTGATCTGGCGCCGCAGCTTTCCCCGGCAGGCGGCCATACAGGCGCTGATCCACGCCATTTACGACTGCGGTCTGCCCGGTATCGATTACCTCCGCTCAGCAGCCTAAGCGAAAACCCTGATGTGACAAAATCTTTTTGTTGCAACGTTCTGGTGTATGCTTGATCCGGTATTTTAAGGAGGTTATATGAACATTAAACTCACCCCCATTGCCGCTGCTGCCGGCCTAGCCGCCGGCATGCTGTTATCCACCGCAGCTGCGGCAGACACCATCAAGATCGGTATCGCCGGTCCATTTACCGGTGCGCTTACGCAGTACGGCACCATGGTTAAGGAAGGTGTTGATACGGCTATTGAAAAAATCAATGCTGATGGCGGTGTTCTGGGCAAAGAGCTCGAAGCCGTTGTGGTTGACGATGCCTGCGAACCCAAACAGGGCCCCGTGGTAGCCAACCGCATGGTTAACGATGGCATCAGCTATGTGGTCGGCCATGTGTGTTCGGGCGCCACAATCGCTGCAACCAACATCTACGATGATGAAGGTGTTGTCATGGTTTCGCCATCGGCTACTGCGCCTGATGTTACCGAAGGCAAGAACTACCACTTCATTTTCCGCACTATTGGTCGTGACGATCAGCAAGGCCCGGCTGCGGCTGAGTACATCATTGACAAGGTCAAGCCTGAACTTGTTGCCGTGGTCCACGACAAGCAGTCCTATGGCCAGGGTATTGCAGCGGCCGTGCGCGATGACCTTGAAGAGGCAGGCATTGATATCGCTTTCTTCGAGGGCATTAACGCGGGTGACACCGATTACTCAGCGGTCATTACAAAGATCAAAAGCTCCGGCGCAGACTTTGTCTACTATGGCGGCTACCACCCCGAGATGGGCTTGCTGCTCCGTCAGGGGGCCGAGCAAGGACTTGATATCACATTCATGGGGCCGGAAGGTGCAGGCAACCCTGATATCAACGCCATTGGTGGTGACTCTGTAGAAGGCATGCTGGTGACACTGCCCGCAGACTTTACCCAGGATGAGTCCAACGAAAGCGTGGTCAAGGCGTTTGAAGACAAAGACCGTGATCCGGGTGGTGCGTTCCAGATGACGGCGTACTCAGCCACCATCGCTATCGCCGAAGCCATCAAGGGTGCTGACGCTGACGACTCGGAGAAAGTAGCAGATTGGCTGCACGAAAACGAGGTCAATACGCCTATTGGCAACATATCCTGGAACGAGCAGGGTGACCTGAACGACTTCCAGTTCGACATCTTCACATGGCACAAAGACGGCAGCAAAACAGTCAACGACTAATTTTCTGTCTGCCATGAATAAAATGCCGGCTGCTCTATACAGGGCACCGGCATTTTTTATACGTCAATACGCAAGCCGCTATCGTAGTCAAACCAGTGGATGTTTTCGGCCTTGTTGACTCCAACCTGTATGGCTTCGCCTATTTGTATGGGGTAGACACGGGTTTGCTCGACCGGACACCGGACCACGACGCCCATATCGCCATACCGCCCGTGTATCAGTTGCTCTGACCCCAGAATTTCTACCATTTCCACTTGCAAGGGCATGCCTGTGGCGTGCAGCTCCAGATGCTCGGGGCGCATGCCCAGAAAGACCTTGCGACCCTTTAATTCACCAGGTATCACGTGGTTGGGTAGTTGCAACGTATGGCCGGTTGCAGACTCTTGCGCCTGTCCATCAGGCGTGATCTGGCAAGGCAACAAATTCATCGGAGGCGAACCGATAAAGCTGGCAACAAAAATCGATGCCGGCTTATCAAATACTTCGGCTGGCGTACCAATTTGTTCAGCAGCCCCCTTGTTCATGACCACCATGCGCTCTGCAAGCGTCATGGCCTCGACCTGGTCGTGAGTCACATACAGACTGGTGGTGCGCAAACGTTGATGCAGGCGCTGTATTTCAAGACGCATCTGAACGCGGAGCTTGGCATCCAGATTGGACAATGGCTCGTCAAAAAGAAAGACCTTGGGCTCGCGCACAATGGCGCGCCCCATGGCAACGCGCTGGCGTTGTCCGCCTGAAAGCTGCCGCGGCCTGCGGTCAAGCAATTGGGACAACTCAAGTATGCTGGCGGCCCGGTCTACACGCTCCTGGATCTGTTTTTTGCTGAACTTGTGAATTTTAAGGCCATACGCCATGTTCTGGAACACGGTCATGTGCGGGTAAAGCGCGTAGTTTTGGAAAACCATGGCGATATCGCGCTCAGCCGGCTCCAGGCGGTTAACGACCCGCCCATCAATGGCAATGTCACCAGCAGTGATTTCTTCCAGACCGGCCACCATACGCATGAGTGTGGATTTACCACAGCCGGACGGGCCAACGATCACGATAAATTCGCCGTCACCGACATCAAAATTGATGTCGGGCAGCACTTCTATTCCGCCGGAATAAGTTTTTTTAACGTTTTTAAAGTTCAGAGTTGCCATACATTTATCGTGTCCAAGCGTAAAAGATCAGCATCCGGGCTGGTTGACTGGGTCCTATTTTTCGGCATCCACCAGACCCTTCACGAACCATTTCTGCATGATAATGACGACCAGAGCAGGGGGCACCATGGCCAGCAGCGCTGTGGCCATGACCAGATTCCACTCTGTCACGCTGTCGCCGCCGGCAATCATGCTTTTAATACCGATGACGATGGGATACATGTCTTCGTGGGTGGTGATGATTAACGGCCACAGGTACTGGTTCCAGCCGTAAATAAACTGAATCACAAACAGGGCGGCAATACTGGTTTTGGATAGGGGCAGCAAAATATCCCAGAAAAACCGCATGGGTCCGGCACCATCAATACGCGCTGCCTCGACCAGCTCGTCAGGGACTGTCATGAAAAACTGCCGGAATAAAAAGGTTGCCGTGGCGGAAGCGATAAGCGGCAAGGTCAGACCAGCATAGCTATTAAGCATGCCCAGATCGGACACCACCTTGTAGGTGGGCGCAATCCGAACTTCAACCGGCAACATCAGGGTGACAAAAATCATCCAGAAAAAGAACATCCGGAACGGAAAGCGAAAGTAGACTACAGCGAATGCCGACAGCATCGAAATGACAATTTTGCCAATTGCAATGATGAGTGCCATGGCGGTGCTGATCCACATCATCCGGGCAACGGGTGCGGTGTCTCCGCCCTTGCCAAAAAGCACACTGGTGTAGTTTTTGATGAACTCGGTGCCGGGCAGCAGCGACATGGGTGCCTGAGCCACCTGTTGTGTAGTCTGCGTAGACGCGACAAACGTGACATACAGCGGAAAGGCTATGATGATCACGCCAACGATAAGAATCAGGTGGGTAAGGAAATCCAGAAAAGGACGTCGTTCGATCATGGTGAGCCTTTACGATCCGGCCTGATAAAAAAGGTGTGTAGCATCAATAATTAACACGCCGGTCAATGTACCGGAACTGCACAACAGTCAGGGCAATGACAACAAACATCAAAATGACTGACTGGGCAGCTGATGAGCCAATGTCCAGGCCCTTGAATCCGGCGTTATAGACTTTGTAGACCAGAATGGCGGTACTGTCTCCTGGCCCCCCCTGTGTCGTGATATCAATAATGGCAAACGTTTCAAAAAACGCGTAGATAATGTTGACGACCAACAGAAAGAAAGTGGTGGGAGAGAGCAGCGGAAAAACAATAGTCCAAAACCGTCTGATAGGACCGGCCCCATCGATGGCCGCCGCCTCGATCAATGAGCGTGGGATGGCCTGCAGCCCCGCCAGAAAAAATAAAAAGTTATATGAAATTTGTTTCCAAACCGAGGCCAGCACCACAAGAGTCATGGCGTCGTTGGCATTAAGGCGCGGGTTCCACGCTATGCCCAGATCGGACAAATAAACAGCCAGTATGCCTACAGAAGGTGAAAACAGAAACAGCCACAACACGCCGGACACGGCGGTAGCAACTGCATAGGGCCAGATAAGCAGGGTGCGATAAACACGCGCCCCTTTCAGAACACGATCAGCCATGGTGGCCAACAACAGCGCAATGCTAAGGCCTGACAAGGCGACCAGCACCGAGAATACGGCGGTGATTTTAAATGAATCGGTGTAATGTGAGCTGGCAAACAATTCACGGAAATTTTGCAGGCCGACAAACTCGGTGGACAAACCGAAAGGGTCTTCAAGGCGGAATGATTGCC
>DAHVSI010000238.1 GCA_027324645.1 Castellaniella sp.
CGGTGTGGGCATGGTGCCTGAAGAACGACTGGGGCGTGGCGCTGTCCCCGATATGTCGCTGGCCGATAACTTGCTTCTGTCGCATCAGGACACTGCCACCGTTCGTCATGGGTTTGTCCGAAGCAAAGCGGTACGTCGCCATACTGCAAACATCATTGAGCGGTTTTCCGTTGCGGCGCCCGGGCCGCAGGCGCTTGCGATGAGTCTGTCCGGTGGCAACCTGCAAAAATACATCATTGGTCGTGAAATCACGCGTAAGCCACGGGTTTTGCTGGTGGCTCAGCCCACCTGGGGCGTGGATGTGGGCGCAGCGGCGCGTATCCGCTCCGAGCTGATTGCATTGCGTGAGGCCGGTTGCGCCGTTTTGGTCATCTCCGAGGAACTGGACGAACTGTTCGACTTATCCGACCGTCTGGTTGTCATTGCTGGTGGCAGGCTGTCGCCTCCCATTGATGCCCGGCAGGCCACGCGCGACATGATTGGCCAATGGATGAGCGGCCTGTGGCCTGGCTCATCACATACTGTTCAGGAGGCCGGTCATGCTGCGCCTTGAGGCCAGGGCAACGCCATCGGCATGGATGGCCTGGCTGTCGCCGGTACTGGCGGTGCTGTTGACCATGGTGTGCGGCACACTGCTGTTTATTGCGCTGGGTAAAGATCCCGTGGCGGGCCTCGGCGTCTTTTTTTACGAGCCGGTCAAAGACTTGCGCGGCTGGTCCGAAGTGGGTATTAAGGTGGCGCCCCTGCTCATGGTTTCGGTGGGGCTGGCCATGTGTTTTCGGGCCAATGTGTTCAATATTGGGGCCGAAGGCCAGCTTATTCTGGGCGGCATCACCGCCGGAGCCACAGTCCTGTATTTTGACGACGGTACTGGCGGCGGAGCATTCATGATTGCGCTGGCTCTGGCTGCCGGGGCGCTGGGAGGCATGTGTTGGGCGGGGATTGTGGCATGGCTCAAAGATCGCTATCACGCCAACGAAATTCTTGTCTCGCTCATGCTGGTCTACGTGGCCGAGCTGTTGCTGAGTTGGCTGGTGCATGGGCCTATGCGGGATCCCGACAGCTTTGGTTTCCCCGAGTCCCGCCTGTTTTCTGACGGCTTTCTGCTGCCGGCAATCCTTACAGGTACACGCCTGCATATTGGATTACTTCTGGCGCTGCTGGCCAGTGTTTGCGGCTGGCTGTATTTTTCCCGAAGCTTCTCGGGTTACAAGTTGCGGGTCGGCGGCCTGGCGCCTCTGGCTGCCCGATACGCGGGCTTTTCGTCACGCCGTACCTTGTGGACCGTCATGCTGGCTTCGGGTGGCCTGGCAGGGATGGCCGGCGCTGCCGAGGCCATGGGGCCAATTGGACAGCTCACCCCATCGTTGTCCCCAGGCTATGGTTTCGCAGCCATTATTGTGGCGTTTGTGGGGCGGCTGCACCCCGTTGGCGTTATTTTCAGCAGTTTCATCATGGCGCTGTTCTATATAGGTGGTGAACTGTCCCAAAGCCGTCTGGGCATGCCCAGTGCTGTAACGGGCATTTTTCAGGGGATATTGCTGTTTGCCCTGCTGGCCTGTGATGTGCTCATCCACCACAAAGTCAGGTGGAGGGCCTGATATGGAATCTCTGGCCCCCTTAATCGCTTCTGCCATTGTTGCCGGCACGCCTCTCATGCTGGCGTCGCTGGGGTTGCTTATCAACGAGAAGTCTGGCGTGATCAACCTGGGTTCTGAAGGCATGATGCTGGTTGCAGCCATAGCCGGTTTTGCCATCACGGTGGATACGGGCAGCAGCATTCTGGGGTTTGCTGCCGGAGCGCTGGCCGGTGTGTTGCTGGCAGCGTTCTTTGCTTGGTTAACCGTCTGGCTGGGGGCCAATCAGGTTGCAACCGGCCTGGCATTGTCGCTGTTTGGGGTGGGTGCATCGGCCTACCTGGGCATTGACTATGTGGGCGAGACGCTCACAGGAACACGCCATGCCATTCCCTGGCTGCGTGATGTGCCTTTTTTGGGGCAGGCGTTGTTCCGCCATCATCCCATGGTGTACATCGCCTTGCTGCTATGCCTGGCCACCGCCTGGTTCCTGGGGCGCACACGGGCCGGGCTGGTTCTGCGTGCCGTGGGCGAGTCCCCCTCGTCAGCTCATTCGCTGGGATATGACGTCCGGCGCATCCGCTTGGCAGCATTGTTGTTTGGCGGGGGCTGCTGTGGGCTGGCTGGTGCCTTCCTGTCGCTGGTGTACACGCCCATGTGGGTCGAAGGCATGGTGGCGGGCCGTGGCTGGATTGCCCTGGCATTAACCACGTTTGCCACCTGGCGGCCGTTGCGCGTCATGCTGGGCGCTTTTCTGTTCGGCGGTATTACCATTCTGACTTATCATATGCAGGCACTGGGTGTGCCCATCGCCTCCCAGTGGCTGTCCATGTTGCCGTATCTGGCAACCATACTGGTACTGGTGCTTATTTCGCGTAATGCCAGCTGGATCAGGCTCAATATGCCGGCTTCGCTGGGTAAACACTTCACTCCCAATTCCTAAGGACCTCACTATGACAAAAACCATGCATAAAGCGTTGCTGGCAATCGGAGCCGGCAGTCTGATGGCGTTGTCGGGCGTAAGCAGTGCCCAAGACGATCCGGTCAAAGTCGGCTTCGTTTACGTCAGCCCCATTGGTGATGCGGGTTGGACCTGGCAGCAGGATATCGGGCGCAAGGAAATGGAAGAAGCGCTCGATGGCAAGGTGGTTAGCCAATACGTTGAAAACGTGCCCGAAGGTGCTGATGCAGAACGCGTGATTCGCGATCTGGCCGAACAGGGCAACGAGCTGATTTTTACGACGTCATTTGGCTACATGAACCCGACCATCAAGGTGGCCCGCCAGTTTCCCGACGTCAAGTTTGTGCACTCCACGGGTTACAAGACGGCGCCTAATGTGGCAACCACCAACTCCCGCTTCTATGAAGCCCGCTATCTGGGCGGCATTGTGGCCGGCAAAATGACTGAAAGCAACGTCATTGGCTATGTGGGTGCCTTCCCCATTCCCGAGGTGTTGCAGGGCATTAACGGCTTTACGCGGGGGCTGCGTAGCGTCAACCCGGATGCAGAAGTGCGCGTGATCTGGGCCAACACCTGGTACGACCCGGGTAAAGAGCGTGATGCTGCGTTGGCGCTGCTGTCCCAAGGCGCCGATGTGGTGACTCACCATACTGATTCCACAGCTGTTGTGCAGGCGGCGCAGGATGAAGGCAAGTATGTTGTAGCCTACCATTCCGACATGCAAAAATACGGACCTGATGCCCAGATTGCAGCTGTGACCCACCACTGGGGGGATTACTTTACCGAACAGGCCAAGGCCGTCGTGGATGGCGACTGGGAAACCTCCAGTACCTGGGGTGGCCTTAAGTCGGGCATGGCGGCGCTGGACGGTATTGGCGACATGGTGCCGGACGATGTCCGTGAGCTTGTCGAGGAAAAGAAAGAGCAGATCGCTTCAGGCGAACTTGCCGTATTTGATGGCCCCATTGTGGACAACGAAGGCAAAACCCAGCACGAATCGGGCGTACTGGATGACGATGGCTTGAACAACATGAATTATTATGTGCGCGGCGTCGCCAGCAAGTATCCCGATCAGTAGGTTGCCTGCCGATTCGTGATCAGTCCCTTAAGGCCGTCAATCACGGCCTGGGGCTGATCGCGGTGCGGCACATGGCGGCAATCGTCCAGCACAAGCAGGTCGGTGTGCCGAGTCAGGCGCTGTATGCCACGAATTTGCTCTAGTGTGCCGTACTCGTCCTGCTTGCCCTGAATGGCCAAAACTGGGCACTGTATGTTTGCGACATCGGCTTCAATGTTCCAGTCACGAAATGCCGGGGTCAGCCAGGTGTCACTCCAACTGAAAAACACCGAATCCGGATCCCGATGGTGCCGGCCCAGTCGCTGTTTCATGTTGGTGGTGCGGTAGGCTTCGTTAGCAACGTGTATGCCTTGCACCGTCATGTCTTCCACAAAAATGTGCGGCGCTGCCACAGCAATGGCGGCAACCCGCTCGGGAAAGGCGGCGGCGTACAGCAGGGCTATTGAGCCACCATCGCTGTGGCCATACAGGAACGGTCGTTTCTGGGCCAGGCCCAGGGCGTCCAGTACAGCTGGCAGATCTTGTTCGGCTTCCTGGTGCAAATATTGCAAGTCGCGCGGTTCGTCAGGGGTGCGGGGCGTGCTCTGGCCATAGCCATAGCGGCTGGTGACAAGCCCCCGGCAACCCAGTTGCTGACATACCTGTCTGGGCCAGTCGCGCCAGGTGCTGATACTGCCCAGCCCCTCATGCAAAAAAATCAATAATGGGGCTTGGGTATCAGGCGCATCGATCCATTGGTATTCGATGTGAACCGGCTGGCCGGCTCGCTGGATTTGAATGGTGGGGTGTGTTGCAGAAGCGGGTAAGGAGGTCATGCACAATACAATCGAGACAGGCAGGGGTATGATTAGACAATTAAGTCTGGATTGTAATCAAAAGGCGCTAATTCAATGAAGTTCAGGGAATTCAGGGTGGGTATGCTTATTGAGCATCCCCCGGTCACGGTGACCAGGCAGGAAATGGAATCCTTCGCTCAATCGTACGACCCGCAATGGTTTCATGTGGACGCCGACCGGGCAGAGCATGGTCGCTGGGGCGGGCTTATTGCCAGCGGCTGGCTAACTTGCAGCCTGGCCATGCGCATGGCGGTCGATGCAGCGCTTCACGACTCAGAATCGTTCGGTTCGCCCGGAGTTGAGCGGCTGCGGTGGATGCTGCCCGTACGTCCTGGCGATGCGTTGCGCCTTGAGGCCACGGTGGATTCGGTACGTACTTCGTCCTCACGGGATGACCTGGGCATCATGCGTTGGACTTGGCGCGTTTTTAATCAGCATGATCAGCAGGTGCTCGAGCTCGAGGCAACCAGCCTGTTTGATCTGATCAACGAAACGAGCCAGGCGGATGGTGCCGGCTAACTGGCCAGCAAACCACCAAAACGCTGATCAATAATTTGCTTGGCCTGGGCCATGATGCGATCGATCAGATCACTGACATCGGGGATGTCGTCAATCAGCCCGGCGACCATGCCGCATGACCAGGCGCCCGAGTCGGTCTGACCCTCCTGCATGACGCGCGGGTAAACGCCGGCGACTTCTTCCACAATGTCATCAAAGCTGATCTGGCTGCCCAGGGCTTGCTCTTTGTCCAGCAAACGTTCAACGGCCGGATTGGTTAATACTCGCTCTGTATTGCGTAGCGGACGCATGATCAGGCGGGTATCGAGCTCGGTGGCGTCAACAATAGCCTGCTTGACGTTAGGGTGCACAGGCGCTTGCCGGGTTGCGACAAAACGGGTGCCCATATTGATCCCGTCTGCGCCCAGCGCCAGGGCCGCAACCAGCGAGCGCCCGTCGGCCATGCCGCCGGAGGCAACAAACGGAATCGTTAGTTCATCAGCCGCACGGGGCAGCAAAATAAAATTGGGCACATCGTCTTCACCCGGGTGGCCGGCACATTCGAAGCCATCAACACTTACCGCATCACAGCCAATGGATTGTGCCTTGAGGGCATGACGCACCGAGGTGCATTTGTGGATGACCCGGATGCCTGCGTCTTGCAGCGCCGGCAGCCAGGGCTGGGGGTTGTTGCCGGCCGTTTCGACGATGCCAACCTTGCCCTTGATGATCACGTCAATCAGGGCCGGATAGTCGGCCTTTTTAAGCGATGGCAGAAACGTCAGGTTGACCCCAAAGGGCTGGTCAGTCAGGTCATGGCAACGGTCAATTTCCGAGGCCAGGGCCTTGGCATTGGGTTGGGTCAGCGCCGTGATGATGCCCAGGCCGCCGGCGTTGGATACCGCTGCGGCCAGCTTGGCGTAGCCCACATGGTGCATCCCACCCTGGATGATGGGATGCTTGATGCCGAACAATTCGGTGATACGGGTTTTCATGAGAAGCCGCTCAGAAAAAAGCCTGCAATCCTGTTTGAGCGCGGCCCAGAATAAGGGCATGCACGTCGTGTGTGCCTTCGTAGGTGTTTACTACCTCAAGGTTGACCAGATGGCGTGCGACGCCAAATTCGTCGGAAATCCCGTTGCCGCCCAGCATGTCGCGCGCCAGACGGGCCACATCAAGGGCTTTGCCGCATGAGTTGCGTTTCATGATGGACGTGATTTCGACTGCTGCGCTGCCTTCATCCTTCATGCGCCCCAGCCGCAGGCAACCCTGCAGTCCAAGCGTGATTTCGGTTTGCATGTCGGCCAGCTTTTTTTGTATGAGCTGGTTGGCTGCCAGCGGGCGGCCAAACTGCTTGCGGTCCAGCGTGTATTGGCGCGCGGTATGCCAGCAATCTTCAGCAGCACCCAGGGCACCCCAGGCAATGCCATACCGGGCAGAATTCAGGCAGGTAAAGGGGCCACGCAAGCCTGATACTTCGGGCAACAGCTGCTCGTCGCTGACTTCGACATCGTCCATGACGATTTCGCCCGTGATGGATGCACGCAAGCCAACCTTGCCGTCAATAACCGGCGCTGACAGGCCTTTCATGCCTTTTTCAAGGATGAAGCCACGAATCTTGCCGTCATCGTCGCCACCAACAACCTTGCCCCACACAACAAACACATCGGCAATAGGGGAGTTGGTGATCCACATCTTGGTGCCGGAAATACGATAGCCACCGTCGATACGGACGGCACGTGTTTCCATATTGCCTGGATCGGAACCGTGATTGGGTTCGGTCAGGCCAAAGCAGCCAATCCACTCGCCCGTGGCAAGCTTGGGCAGATACTTCTTTTTTTGTGCTTCGGTGCCAAATTCATTAATGGGGACCATGACCAGCGAAGACTGGACGCTCATCATGGAGCGGTAGCCCGAGTCGATACGCTCGACTTCACGTGCAATCAGGCCATAGCACACATAGTTAAGGCCGGCACCGCCGTATTCTTCGGGAATGGTGGCACCAAGCAGCCCAAGTTCGCCCATTTCGCCAAAAATGGCCGGGTCGGTTTGCTCGTGGCGGAAGGCTTGCAATACACGTGGTGCCAGCTTGTCCTGACAATAGTGGTACGCGGCATCCCGAACCATGCGCTCATCATCCGTTAGCTGATTATCAAGCAGCAAGGGATCGTTCCAGTGAAAGGAAGGGGATGTCGACATGATAGAACTCCGTGAGATAGGGTAAATAGGGTTGAAACTCCGGCGGACACTAGGCGTTGTTGCGTCCATCGGATTGTTGATTGAGTGCCCGTTCGCGCAGCGTATCGAGCGTGGCACTGGGCGTGATTGCCTGGGGATCCAGATGGCAATGCAAAATGGCGGGCCGTTTGCTGTCCAGGGCACGTTGCATGGCAGGCATGAATTCGTCTGTGGTGCGGACTGTTTCACCGTGACCGCCAAAGGCGGTGGCATAAGCGGCAAAATCCGGATTGTGCAATGCCGTTGCCGAAGGCCGGCCCGGATAATGCATTTCCTGATGCATGCGAATCGTACCGTACATGCCATTATCAATCAGGATGACAATAATGGGCAGGTCGTACTGAACGGCGGTGGCAAATTCCTGGCCGTGCATTAAAAAGCAGCCGTCTCCTGCAAAACAGACAACGGGGCGATTGGGATGAATCCGTTTGGCTGCTACGGCGGCAGGCAGGCCATAGCCCATGCTGCCCGATGTGGGTGCCAGTTGCGTGCCGTACTCGGTAAAGTGATAAAACCGGTGCAGCCAGGTGGCAAAGTTGCCTGCGCCGTTGCACATAATGGTATTGGCGGGCAGGGTGTCACGAAGCGCCTGCATGATGGGCCCCATCTGCAAGTCGCCCTGTATGGTGACCTTGGCTGGGTCCGACCAGGCCAGAAAGTGTTCATGCAGCTGCGTGACCAGTTCTTGCCGGGTGTCGCTTGCGGTCCCATTGGTTTGCTCTGACAGCGCCGCAGCAAAGGACACCGGAGAGGTATTGATGGCAAGCTGGCTGCGATATACCCGGTTGAGTTCGCCGGCATCGGGGTGAATGTGCACAAGCGTTTGGCTGGTGCTGGGCCCCGGCACGGGAAACAGGGTATATCCCTGGCTGGGGGTTTCGGACATGCGCCCCCCAACCAGTAAAACCAGGTCGGCGTCGCGGATGTAGTCCAGGAGTTGCGGGTTGCAACCCAGGCCCACATCGCCGACAAAGCACGGGTGCGAAGCGGGAAACAGCATCTGACGGCGAAACTGTACGGCAACCGGCAGGTGGTTTTGCTCGGCAAAATCAGCAAACTGCTGAATAGACTGGGCATCCCAGCGCGACCCGCCCAGAATGGCAATAGGACGTTGGGCCGCTGACAACTGCGACATGAGTTGGCTTATTTGCTGTGGTGCCGGGGTAGTGTCAATCGCTGTGAAGCGCGGAGCGTCGGCCACGGCAGTAGCTTCAGTGAGCATGTCTTCAGGCAGGGCAATCACGACAGGACCGGGACGTCCTGAGGTGGCCACATGAAATGCCCGTGACACAATTTCCGGAATACGTTCGACTTGGTCGATCTCGGTCGTCCACTTGGTCTGGCTGCCAAATACGGCACGGTAATCCATTTCCTGAAAGGCATCGCGGTCACGCATGTTGCGCGCAATTTGGCCCACAAACAAGATCATGGGCGTAGAGTCCTGGTGGGCGATATGCACGCCCGCCATGGCATTGGACGCCCCGGGGCCGCGCGTTACCATGCAAATCCCCGGCGTGCCGTGTAATTTGCCCCAGGCTTCGGCCATCATGGCGGCGCCACCTTCCTGCCGGCACACCGTCACGTTGATGGTTTGGTCGTACAGGCCGTCCAGGACGGCAAGGTAGCTTTCGCCCGGAACACAAAAGACGTGTTCGACACCCTGAGCGGCAAGCTGATCAACAAGAATGTGGCCGCCTGTGCGGCGGACGGGAACGGAAGCGCGAGAGACGGTCATGACAGAGTCGTATTAACAAAGGATTCGGTTATTGTATTGCTTATTGGAACCGGAGTTCTGTTTGCCGGGGTCGGTCAGCTTGGAGAATTTCATGAGGCCCAGTCAGTATTCTGCTCTGCTTTGCATCACTTTCAGTGTATTGCTGCTTACCACGCCGGCCAGCGTTGTGGCACGCGGCACGGTCGATGAGCCCGTCATTCCCTTGCTGACCGAGACAGACAAGGGGTCGGCGGATAATCCTGATGAGCTGGATCCCGAGGCCGCAACCGGACGCGGTGACCACGCCTTGGTTCAGAGTACCCACGATATGGTCAGTGCCGCCAACACGCTGGCCAGTCAGGCGGGGGCGCGCATGCTGGCGGACGGCGGCAGTGCGGTCGACGCCATCATTGCCATGCAGTTTGTGCTGAATCTTGTTGAGCCTCAATCTTCAGGTCTTGGGGGTGGCGGCTTTGTGGTCAATTTTGACGCTGAAACGGCTCAGGTGCAGGCCTGGGACGGACGCGAGACGGCGCCGGCTGCTGCCCGTGCAGACCGGTTTCTGAAAGAGGGCGAGGCCCTGTCTTTTCGTGATGCGGTAAACAACGGGCGGGCCGTGGGTGTGCCCGGTTTGCTTCGCATGTTGCACGACCTGCATAGCCAGCACGGCATTTTGCCGTGGGCAGAGCTAGCTGCGCCGGCCATCAAGCTGGCTGAGTCGGGGTTTCCTGTGTCTGATCGCCTGCATCAATTGCTTGCCGACAGCAGTGCCTTGCGCGACCAGCCCGAGGCGGCTGCCTATTTTTATGACCCGTCTGGTGACCCATGGCCCGTTGGGCATGTGTTAACCAATCCCGAATTTGCACAAACCCTGCGGCTGATTGCCGAGCAGGGCCCCAAACCTTTTTACGAAGGCGAACTAGCAACAGCGATGGTGGCCGCGGTGGCCGAACACCCAAAGCCAGGGGATTTGTCGCACGCTGATCTGGCAGGTTACCAGGCAAGCCAGCGCGATCCGCTATGCATGCCTTATCGCACATACCAGGTTTGCGGTATGCCGCCGCCCAGTTCTGGCACGCTGGCTGTGTTGCAAATGCTAGGCATACTGTCGCACACGCCTATTGACAGCCTTGAACCCAACGAACTCATGTCTGTGCACTATTTTGCCGAGGCAGGCCGGCTGGCTTACGCCGATCGCAATCGGTACGTGGCCGATCCGGATTTTGTGGACGTGCCGCTGGAGGAGTTGCTGGATGCACAGTATCTGCAGGACCGGGCGGGCCTGATTCGTGATGATGAGTCCATGGGCAAGGCTCGTGCCGGAGAGCCAGATGGCGCAAACGCACGCCCTGGCACCGATGGCACGGCTGAACAGCCTTCCACCACCCATATGGTGGCAACAGACGTCATGGGCAATGTCGTCAGCATGACGTCAACCATCGAGTCGGCATTTGGCAGCAAAATTTTTGTCAATGGCTATTTGTTGAATAACGAACTCACCGATTTTTCTTTGACGGGGACGGACGAACAAGGACGCCCGGTATCCAACAGAGTAGAGGCAGGCAAAAGGCCGCGCAGCTCTATGGCACCAATGATTGTCCTGCAGGACGGGCGGCCGGTTGTGGCGCTAGGGTCGCCAGGCGGGCCGGCCATTATTAATTACGTGGCTAAAACGCTGTTAGGTGTGCTGGACTGGGGAATGGATATTCAGAAGGCCATTGACTTGCCGCATCGTGGCAGCCACAACAGTGCCACCACCTACCTTGAAAAGGGCACATCGCTGGCCAAGCTACAGGACGATCTGGAAGACCTGGGCCATGAGGTTGAGCTTAAGGATTTTCCCAGTGGTCTGCATGGACTGGTCATGACGCCCGATGGAATCCAGGGGGGAGCAGACCCACGCCGGGAAGGCCGGGCCGTGGGCCACTAGCGGAAAACAACCGTGCGCTGACCATTGAGCAAAATACGATGCTCGACATGGGACCGTACTGCCCGGGCCAGTACCAGTGATTCGATGTCGCTGCCTACGCGTGTCAGGGCTTTGGCGCTCAGACCATGGTGGACGCGCTCCACATCCTGTTCAATGATGGGGCCTTCATCCAGATCGGAGGTGACGTAGTGTGCTGTGGCACCAATAATTTTGACACCGCGGGCGTGTGCCTGGTGGTAGGGGCGGGCGCCCTTAAAGCTTGGTAAAAAGCTGTGGTGAATATTGATGGCCCGCCCGGCCAGCGCGTCGCACAGTTGCGGGGACAAGATCTGCATGTATCGTGCCAGCACGACCAGATCGACTGCGTTGTCCTTGACTAGGTCAAGGATTTGCTGCTCTTGTTCCGGGCGGGTGTCCGGGGTCACGGGCAGGTAATGGTAAGGGATGCCATAGCCGGCTGCCAGCGAGGCATAGTCATTGTGGTTAGAGGCAATGCCCGCTATGTCTACAGGCAGCTGGCCGCTGTCTGCACGGAAAAGCAGATCATTCAGGCAGTGGCCCTGTCGGCTGACCAGAATAAGCAAGCGTTGACGCTGTTGCGCATCGTAGATTTGCACATGCATGTCAAAGCGATGAGCCAGCGATTCAAACGATGCTTGCAAATCGGCAACGGCCATCGGTTCGGGCAAATGAAAATGTACGCGCAGAAAAAAACGGCCTGTTTCCAGATCGCCAAACTGCTGGGCGTCAATAATGTTGCCATGCAGATTCAGCAGCCAGCCGGTCACGTTGTGCACAATGCCAATGCGATCGGGGCAGGACAGGGTCAGGATGTAGTCATTCATGATTGTGGCGGGTTGATGTTTGATGAGGCGTATCCGGGGACTCGGCAGCAGCAGGCGTCAAGGCAAAGCCACCGCCGTGATACACCAGAGGCGCCACCTGCTGATATTCACAGCGTTCTACTTGCCCCACAAAAATAACGTGGTCGCCGGCCTCATGTTGGGCAACATTGCGACACTCAAGCCAGGCCGCCGTGCGCTGGTCATCCAGCATCAGGGTGCCCCCTGGGGCCCGGGCAAGACTGACGTCCTGGAAGCGTTCGTCCTGGGGGCCCCGTGCAAATCGTCCGGCCAGTTCTTTTTGCTGGGCCGATAAAATATGCACAACGTAGCGCCCGGTTTGTTGAAACTGCGGCAGGGACGATGCTTTCTTTGTGAGTGTCCACAGAATGAGCGGCGGCTGCAAGGACAAAGAATGAAACGAGCTGATCGTCAGGCCCAATGGCGAGCCGCTGGCTGGTGATTCTGTTGTGATCAAGGTCACACCAGTAGGAAACCGGCCTACGACTGAGCGAAAATGGCGTTCATCAAAAGGGGGCAAAGCGTCGGTCATGAAATAAGTGTGGGGTCAGGGTGCCAGCCGGCTGCGCGCCCAGCTACCTTGCTGATTGGCCTGGTACACAATGCGGTCGTGCAGCCTGCAGCGGCGGCCCTGCCAAAACTCCAGGTAATCGGGTACCAGGCGATAGCCGCCCCAGTTTTCCGGGCGCGGAGGGTGGTCGCCATAGTCGTCAATGGCCTGTTGCAAGCGGTGTTCCAGCTGGGCCCGTGTGATGGGCTGGCTTTGGGGCGAGGCATAGGCGCCAAGTCGTGAGCCCGCAGGGCGACTATAGAAATAGGCGTCGGATTCGTCTGCGGAGACCTTGCTGACTGTGCCCTCGGCACGGATCTGGCGTTCGATGCCGGGCCAGTAGAACAACAGACACGCACGCGGGTTGTCGGCAAGTTCATGGCCCTTGCGGGAATCGTAGTGGGTATAAAACACCAGGCCACTGGCGTTGCAGGCCTTGAGCAGCACCGTCCGTGCCGATGGCTGGCCCCGTGCATTGACCGTGGCAAGCGTCATGGCTGTGGGGTCAATAACACCCGGTGTGGTGCGTGCTTCATTGACCCACTGCACGAGTACGGCCAGCGGATCGTCGCCCAGCGCATTGTCATCAAGCTGGGCGTGATCGTAACTACGGCGGATATCGGCAAAAGACATCAGCAAAGGCATGAAGGATTGGCAATCCTCCAGTTTAACGGAATGCAGCGTGCCGTGGCTCAGGCAAGTGCTTTGTCCGCGTGCTGCAGGTGGGTAACAATAGTTTGCAGGTGGCGGTCGTGGATGTTGTGTGCAACCAGGGCGTCTGCGGTTTCCATCACGTATTCACGGCATGGGCCGCTGCGGCCGTGTGCCCCGTTAATGACCTGCACCAGCTGGCTGGGTGGCAGGTCGCGCACGTACGCTTCGGTAGCGCGGTTCATGGTAAAAACCAGCGCATTGACAGGCCCGTCGGGTGTGCGACACGTAAGCCATCGGGGTACATACGCGGCGGTGGGCATTTCACGGTACCACAGTGCGTCCATGGTTTTGGGGACATGGCGCCCGGCAATGCGAAAGACAACACCGCGGCATGAACCCCCGCGATCCAGGCCAAAGACCAGTCCGGGCCGTTCGGGTGTCCCCCGGTTGACGCTGGACCACAGGCAAAGCGCACGATGGTAGCCGTGCAACCGGGCATCACGGCGTTCGTCAAATACAAAATCGGGCCGCCATATGAGCGAGCCATAGCCAAACACCCAGACATCGGTGCCGGGCTGCCACTGCTGCATGCTGGCACGCAGCGAGACGGCGCGTTCGGCATCAGTCAGTACGCGAAAAGCTTGAGCGGAAGGTGGAGTAGACACAAAGACAACCAGCAGATCACAGTAAAATCATGGGTTACCAGTATTCTGGTGGTTCCCGTCGCATTTATCAAGTATGTAACCATGACTCAGTTGAATATCAAGCCGGATCACGAGCGGCGCTTTGGCGGCCTGCAGCGGCTGTATGGTACGATCGTTTTACAGCAGCTCAAGGCCGCCCATGTCATGATCGCCGGCCTGGGGGGCGTGGGCGCCTGGAGCGCCGAGGCGCTGGCCCGTTCCGGCGTCGGCAAGCTGACATTGATTGATCTGGACCACGTGGCGCCCTCCAATATCAATCGGCAGCTGCACGCCGTGACAAGCACAGTTGGCCAGGCCAAGGTAGACGCCATGGCAGAGCGGGTTGCCGCCATACAGCCCGACTGTGAGGCGGTGCGTATTGATGATTTTGTCACGCCCGAAAACGTGTCGGAGCTACTTGCCAGCCGGCCGCACGTGCTGCTTGACTGCACCGACCAGGTGGCAGCCAAGGTAGCCATGATTCTTGAAGCCCGGTCCTGGGACATTCCTCTTGTGGTGTGTGGCGGCGCCGGGGGCAAAACCGACCCGTTACGCTTGCGCGGTGGGGACCTTTCCCTGGCGACACACGATGCTCTGCTCAATCGTGTTCGTCAGCAATTGCGGCGTCATCATGGTTATCCGCGCGGGCAGGCAGGCCGTGGGAAAGCGTCCGCACGTCCACCACGCATGTGTGTGTCGGCCTTGTGGTTCGATGAGCCTGTCAGGCTGCCGGATAGCTGGCAACAGACGCGGGATGATGCAGGCGGCGCCACGAGGCCCGCGGACCCGTTGCAGGGGCTCTCATGCGCCGGCTACGGATCGGTGGTGACTGTCACGGCCACCATGGGCATGGCGGCGGCCGGCCAAGCCCTGGAATTGTTGGTTGAGCCGTCTTAGGTTTGTGACATCCGGACATACCCTAGATCCTTTTGATAGATAATGGCGGTAAACTAGGCGGTTTCTCAGGAGGAGCCATTTATGAATTTCAAGCTTCGTCATATAGCAACGGCTGTCTGCGTCACAGCCTCCATGGTTGCTGCCTCGGCCGCTTCAGCGGAAGACACCATCCAGATGGGTGCCGTGCTGTCCCTTACGGGCTCCAGCGCGACTGTGGGTGAAGACGTCCGTCGTGCGGTTGACATCGCCGTTGACGAGATCAACGACGATGGCGGCGTGCTCGGTAAAAAGTTCGAGGTCATTGTCGAGGACTCGGCTGGCAACACAACGTCAGCGCTTAATGCGGCACGCAAGCTTGTTAGTGTCGACGAGGTCCCGGTCATTATTGGTGAATACTCGTCAGGCATTACGCTGCCCATGGCACAGTACATCGTCAAAGAAGGCGTCAACCACATCAACGTGGCCAGCACCAGCGTCAAGATCCGCGACCTGGGCGATACCGCATTCAACCTGATCGGCCTTGAAGATGCCGGCAACAAGTTTTCATCCAGCGATGTGTATTCACAGGGCATGAAGCGCATCGCCCTGATCGCTCCCAATAACGCCTACGGGCAGGGCGTCGCCGAAGGTTTCCGCGACGAATACGAGAAACTTGGTGGTGAAATCGTCAGCGAAATCCTGTACACCGAAGGGCAATCCACCTATCGCCGCGAGCTGCAGCAAATGGCGCGCACCAAGCCCGATGGCTATGTTTATACTGCCTACCCGCAGGAAGCGGCCGTCATGAATCGCGAAGCCAGCGAACTGGGACTGCAAAACGACCCTTGGTATGGCATTTTGCTTAGCATGTGCTTAAGCGACACCCCTGATGATATCGCCGAAGGGCAAATTGGCATGGAGGTGGGCTCGCTGCGTGGTGACAAGGGTGAAGCCTATAAGAAAACGTTCACCGAACGTCATCCTGACGGCATGAAATCGTCTTATACTGGCTACGCTTATGACGCTGTCATGATGACCGCCAAGGCTATTGAGCAGGCTGGTTCCACGGATGTCGAGGCTGTCACAGAGGCGCTCAAAGAAGTGGGTCAGGACTACGAAGGCGTCACTGGCGAAATCACCTTTGACGATGACTTGCAACGTATCGATCCACCGTACGATGCACTCATCTCCAAAGACGGTGAAATCGTCCGCCGCTAACCCTGATTGATTACCGTCGGGTACGCAAGGGCCGCCACCCGCCATATCGGTGTGGCTGGCTCTTTGCGTTCGTGCAGGATAAACAATGCTTCAGATTCTGGTTGATACGCTGCTGCGCACATCAGACCTTGCGCTTGTCGCGCTTGGACTAAGCCTGGTGTATGGGCTGGCCAAATTTCCAAATATCGCCCATGTCCAGTACGCCATGATGGGCGCCTTTCTGTCTTATGTATTCTCGACCTGGGGGCTACCCCTTGTCATTGCCATTGGCGTTGCCTCTTTGGTTACCGGGCTTTTCACGTTGCTGGTGCACCACTACATTTTCCGGCTTCTGCTGCGCTCCAGTCCGGCCGTCACCATGATTGGCTCGCTGGCCATGTCCATGCTGATCGTGGCCGTCGCGCTGGCGCTGGCGGGTTCCTACCCCAAAATGTTTGACCGTCCGCGCACACCGCCCATCTTTCTGGGTGATGCCATATTGTCCTGGTCCCAGGTTATAACCATGGCAACAACCGGCACAATCATTGTCCTGTTTTTGTTGCTGCTGTTCTATACCCGGGTGGGCAGGGCCATGCGGGCCTTGTCATCCAACCGCGACCTGGCCTATGCCAGTGGGCTCAACGCCAATCGCATCACCAATATTGTGGACTTCAGCAGCGGCGCCCTGGCAGGCCTGGGTGGCAGCATGCTGGCCATGTCCATTGGCGCGCACATCAATCTTGGCCACGATTTGCTGCTGCCAACGTTTGCGGCCGCCATTCTGGGAGGGCTGGGCAACCCTATTGGTGCCATTGGCGGCGCATTGCTGATTGCCTTTGCAGAAACGCTGGTTACCAACGTTAATTTTGGTTTTCTTTTTGGCCAACCCATGGTGTTCATGCCCGCATCCTATATCAACGCTGCATCGTTCTTTATTCTGTTGATTGCACTTATCTTCCGGCCTTACGGTCTATTCGATCGCGAGGTGCGGCGTGTTTGATTTTCTTGTTTCATCGTTAACAGTTGCCGGTATCTATGCGCTGATGGCGCTTGGTCTAAACCTGCAGGCAGGTTATGCACGTTTGCTGAATTTTGGCCATATTGTTTTTGCCGGCATTGGCGCTTATGCCACGGGCATTTTCATTCGTGAGGGCTGGGGCGCATTTCCTGGAGCCGTCACCGGCATGCTGTTAGCCATGGCGCTGGGCTGGGGCATTGCCAGGCTGGGCCGCGAACTGGGCGCCGATTACTGGGCCATTGTCACGCTGGCCATTGCCGAGATTGTGCGCACAGTCGCCAATAACGAAACCTGGCTCACCGAGGGTGCTCAGGGGATTGGCAATTTGCCGTCGCTGTTTGACAACCTGGGCCGCCCGTATAACTCCCTGGCATTTCTGGCGTTCACCCTGGTCGCTGTGCTGCTGGCAGCGCTGTTTTGTCGGCGTCTGGGCAAGGGCCGCCTGGGCCGTGCGTTGCGGGTGATGCGTGAGCAGCCCAACCTGGCTGCCTGCATGGGTTACGACCTGACGGGGCTCAAAAGCCGGGCGCTGGTTTCGGCAGCGGCCATTACCGCACTGGGCGGTTCGCTGTATGCCCACTACATGAGCTTCGTGGGCCCAGATTACATGATGGCCTCCGAAACATTCCTGCTGTGGACCATGGTCATGATCGGCGGACTGGGCAACACTGCCGGCGTACTGGTGGGCGTCATACTGGTCCAAGGCGCCTATACGCTGGTGCCTTTTGCCCGGCAATTCTTTGGGTTTGGATCCGACATGGCAGCGTCCCTGCGTCTGGGGCTCATTGGCGTGATCCTGCTCACGTGTCTGCTCTGGCGCACTGAAGGTCTGTTGCCAGAACGCATCCGCAAGGTGTCATCATGAGCCAGGTTGTACTCACGGTCGAATCGGTTGCCAAGGCATTTGGCGGCAACCAGGTTCTCAAGGACGTCAGCTTCTCGGTCAACAAGGGCGAGATCGTTGGACTGCTGGGCCCCAACGGGTCGGGCAAAAGCACCTTGCTTAATACCATCACGGGTTTTGAAACAACGGATGCAGGCAGCGTTCAGTTTGAGGGTCGGCGTATCAATAATCAGGTCACCCACCGCATTATCCAGCATGGTGTGGCCCGAACCTTCCAGCTACCAAGCATGCCCGAAAAAATGTCTGTCATGGAAGTCGCCATGGCAGCAAGCACCGCGCATCATGGCTTCTGGGATACATTCCTGGGCTCCCCAGGCGCGCGGCGTGCCGAACAGCAAGCCTACGAGCGCGCACTTGCCCTCACGGAACGCCTGTTGCTTACCGACGTGCGTGACTTGTCGGCGGCGGCCCTGTCTGGCGGCCAAAAAAAGCTGCTGGGCATTGTGTGCGCCCTGATGGCACAGCCGCGCATGCTGATGCTTGACGAGCCCACGGCCGGCGTACACCCCAACCTGCGTCAAGACATTGTTCGTGTATTGCGTCAGCTTAACGAAGAAGGCATGACGATTGTGGTGGTAGAGCACGACATGCATTTTATTCGCGAACTGTGCCATCGCTGTGTTGTGCTCGACCGGGGCCATATTGTGGCTGACTGCCACCCCAACGAACTAGCCACGAACGAGCAGGTCCTAAATGCCTATCTGGGCACCACACGACCGCATGGTATTGATGTTGACACAGGCGGGGCAGAGGCTGCCGTGCAGGATAACAACGGACAGGCAATTTCATGACAACACAACACGTTGTTTCAGTTCAGGACATTTTGGCGGGCTACACCCCCGAGGTAGATATTCTGCGTGGCATGACACTCCATGCCGATCAGTCCGAAATCGTGACCCTGCTGGGTCCAAATGGCTGCGGCAAATCTACCTTGCTCAAAGCTATTGCGGGCTACCTGATTCCGCATACCGGCCAGGTCGTGCTCGATGGCAATGACGTCACCCGTATTCCTGTGCACGAAAAAATCCGCCATTGCAGTCTGGGTATCGTGCCCCAAACAGATAACGTCTTTACCGCCTTGTCGGTACGTGACAACCTTCTGGTTGGAGGGCACTATCTTGACAACGCACAAAACGCCCGGCGTATCGATGCACTTTGCGAGCTGTATCCCATGCTCGCACGCAAGCTTCGGGCACCGGCTGCATCCCTGTCCGGGGGCGAACGGCAAATCCTGGCGCTGGCCCGGGCACTCATGCCCGAACCCTCCATTTTGCTGCTCGACGAACCCTCGGCTGGCCTGTCCCCCAAAATGCTGCAAGAGGTATTTGAGGCGATCGTCAACGTACGTGACCGCGAACAGGTTACCATCCTGATGGTCGAACAAAATGCCATGGAGGCATTACGCATTTCTGATCGTGCGTACGTCCTGGCCATGGGAAAAATCGCATTGACCGGAAATGCGCACGACCTGATGCACGACGAGCAAATGCGTGAGCTATATCTGGGCGGACAGGCGGGCTGACGGCGGAACGGCGTGTTCCTGACGCTGCATGAACGCAGTCAGGATGGCTGCGGTATGTGAGCGATCCGCATGCTGCATCACCTGCTCCGGCGTGCCTTCTGCTACCAGGCGGCCACCGCCTGTTCCCCCTTCCGGCCCCAGGTCCAGCAGCCAGTCGGCCTCGGCAATGACATCCAGGTTGTGTTCTATCACGACCACCGTGTTGCCTGCGCTGGTCAGGCGGTGCAATACACCGATCAGCTTTTCAACGTCAGCCATCGACAGACCTACCGTGGGTTCATCCAGCACATAGAACGTGCGGGGCTGGCGAGAAGCGCGGCCGGTGCGCCGTACCCCTT
The DNA here is from genome assembly GCA_027324645.1 of Castellaniella sp. Classification (GTDB taxonomy): domain Bacteria; phylum Pseudomonadota; class Gammaproteobacteria; order Burkholderiales; family Burkholderiaceae_B; genus JAJYRX01. The sequence continues at coordinate 19,438 of DAHVSI010000238.1, forward strand.
CGTCCAGGCGCGCCTTGACGAGCTCTGTGACCAGCTTGACCCGCTGGGCTTCGCCTCCTGACAGGGTGGGTGACGGCTGCCCCAGCGTCAAATATCCCAGACCAACATCCTGCATCAGTTTGAGGGGACGCAGGATGTTCTGATGGGCTTGAAAGTAGGGAATGGCTTCATCTACGTTCATGGCCAATACCTGGCCAATATGCTTGCCCTGCCAGGTCACGCCAAGCGTATCGGGGTTGAAGCGGTCGCCGTGGCATGCGTCGCAAGGCACCTTGATGTCGGGCAGGAAGTTCATTTCAACCGTTCGCATTCCCTGGCCTGCACAAACCGGGCAACGCCCGTCGCCCGTATTGAATGAGAACCGGGTAGCCGTCCAGCCCCGCAAGCGGGCTTCCTGCGTGCTGGCAAACAACCGCCGGATTGCATCCCAGAAACCGATATAGGTAGCGGGGCACGAGCGTGGCGTTTTGCCGATGGGCGTCTGGTCGACCTCCAGGACGCGGTCAATGTGTTCGCTGCCTTCGATTCGGCGACAGCCCTGAACGGCCTGTTCGTTGCTTGTATGGTCGTTGCGTGTGTGGTGCAGCATGCCTGACAAGCTGGTCAGTAATACGTCACGGGCCAGTGTGGATTTACCCGAGCCCGATACACCGGTGACTACCGTGAGCCGCTGGGCAGGAATGCGCGCGTCCACATTGCGCAGATTATGCTTGTGCGCGTCACGCACGATGATAAAGGGATGGTCGCTGGCAATGGCACGCCGGGGTTGCATAGGGTGGTGCAGTGGGTCGCGCAGATACCGGCCCGTTAGGGAATGCTCACTGGCCATGATGTCGTCAACGGTTCCCTGTGCCACGACTTGCCCGCCACGGGTGCCTGCTCCCGGGCCCATGTCGATCACGTGTGCAGCGCGCCGGATGGTGTCCTCGTCGTGCTCCACCACGACCAGCGTGTTGCCATGGTTACCCAAGGCTTGCAGGGCGTTAAGCAAAATACGGTTATCTCGGGGGTGCAAGCCAATGGTGGGTTCATCCAGCACGTAGCATACGCCCTGCAGATTGCTGCCAAGCTGTGCAGCAAGACGAATACGCTGAGCTTCTCCGCCCGACAGCGTGGGTGCCGCACGGTCCAGTGAAAGATAACCCAGGCCGACTTCAAGCATAAAGGCAAGCCGGTTGCGGATCTCTGACAGGACATCGCGCGCAATTTCGGCTTCCCGTCCTTCAGTGACCAGTTCGGTGAAAAACTGGTTCGCATCTGTGACGGGCATGGCTCCAAGCTGTGCTATGGATTTGCCGCGCCACTGTACGGCCAGTGACACCGGGTTCAGGCGTTGGCCCTGACAGTGACGGCACAAATCTGCCTCGTGGCTTTCATCAACCCAGGTCTGCTCTTCGCCGGTCTGTTCTGCATCAAACCCTTTAATATGGCGGCCCGTACCAAAACAGTGCGGGCACCAGCCGTGCTTGGAGTTATAAGAAAACAGGCGCGGATCGGGCTCGGGAAAGCTGGTCGCGCAACTGGGACAGGCGCGGTTGGTAGAAAAATTCAGCCATTGCACGTCAGTCCGTATACCGTGCGCACGACGTTCTGGCAGTGTTTGCGCAGGCGTGCCCTGGGTTAGCCCAGTCATCACGGCAAGGTTTCCGTGGCCATGTTCCAGGGCTTTTCTGATGGCTTGCCGAAGCCCCAGCTCGTCGGCTGGATCAACCAGCATATCTGCCACAGGCAAGTGTATGGTGTGTTCTTTATAGCGATCAAGACGTGGCCAGGGCTCAACAGGGACGAATTGACCATCCACGTGCAAATGGGTGTATCCCCGGGCGGCAGCCCATTTTGCCAGGTCGGTGTAATAGCCCTTGCGCGCAACAACCAGGGGTGCCAGCAGGCCAATGTGTTCGCCCCGGTGCTGGGCCAACAGGCGGGCGGCAATCTGTTCGGGCGATTGTGGCTGAACAGGTATCTGGCAGTCTGGACACATCTGCGTGCCCAGTCTGACATACAGCAGGCGCAGGAAATGGTGGATTTCAGTCATGGTGGCGACAGTCGATTTATGACCGCCGCGACTTGTACGCTGCTCGATGGCAACGGTGGGTGGAATGCCGTATATGGCGTCCACGTCAGGCTGCCCCGCCGGCTGAACAATGCTGCGGGCGTAGGCGTTGAGGGACTCAAGATAGCGGCGCTGCCCTTCATTGAACAGGATATCGAACGCCAGCGTGGATTTGCCAGATCCTGAAACCCCAGTGATGACGGTAAAGATGTCATGGGGGATTCGGACGTTAACGCCCTGAAGGTTGTGCTCGCACGCGTTGACGACCTCGATATCGTGCAGTGTGACGGGCGTGGGCTGGTATGCTGACGCGTCCTGCGGCAGCGGCTCGCTCAGGTGGTGCGGCGTGGCCGGAGCTCTGTCGTGGATGATATGCGCATCGTAATCACGCAGTGCCTGGCCGGTATGGGAGGCAGGGTGCGCCATGAGTGTTTCAGGCGTCCCGGTTGCGACGACCTCGCCGCCCGCCTCACCACCTTCCGGGCCCAGGTCAATCAGCCAGTCTGCGGCCCTGACCACGTCAAGATTGTGTTCAATAATGAGCAATGAATGGCCGGCACCCAGGAGTTTTCGAAAAGCACCCATCAGCCGGGCCACGTCGTCGGCATGCAAACCTGTGGTGGGCTCATCGAACAGCAACAGATTGCCCTTGCGGGCAACCCCGGCCTTTGCACCGCGCATTTTTGCTGCCGCTGCCAGATGGCCGGCCAGCTTAAGGCGTTGTGCTTCGCCGCCCGACAGTGTGGGTACGGGCTGACCCAGGCGGACGTACTCCAGCCCAACATCAATCAAAGGGGCCAGCCCACGCTGGACTTCGTGCAGCCCGCCAAAATAACTGGCGGCCTCGCTGACCGTCATATCCAGGACATCGGCAATTGAGGCGGTCGCACCTTGATGCTCAACCTGCACCTCAAGAATCTCGGGGCGGAAGCGCGACCCGTTGCAGTCTGGACAGCGTAGATACACGTCCGACAGAAACTGCATCTCGACATGCTCGAAACCGGTGCCGCCACAGGTGGGGCAGCGTCCGTCTCCTGTATTGAAGCTGAATGTGCCCGGCTTATAGCCCCGTTCCTTGGCCAGGGCGGTCTGGGCAAACAGCTTGCGGATTGCATCGTAGGCGCCCACATAGCTGGCTGGATTGGAGCGGGCTGTTTTGCCAATGGGCGTCTGGTCAACCAGGACGACATCAGCCAGTTGCTCGGCCCCCAACAGATGCTGATAGTCGCCAGGCGCTTCGGTTGGGCGACCCTGCTGTTTAAGAAAAGCCGGATACAGGACATCCTGAACCAGGGTGGATTTGCCCGAGCCGGATACACCCGTAATGCACACAAGCCTGCCCAGGGGCAGGGCGATCGAGATATTTTTAAGGTTGTGTGCCCTGACGCCTTCAAGAATAAGGCGGGGGGTCTGATCGGTAACTGGCAGCGGGCGGGGTGCCTCGACGCTTAAGCGCCCGCTAAGATAGCGTCCGGTTAGCGTGTCGGCCTGCCGCAAAGCGTCCGGCTGGCCGTCAAAGATGATGTTGCCACCGCGCTCGCCGGGCCCGGGCCCGATGTCGACAATGCGGTCAGCAGCCACCATGATCTGCGGGTCGTGTTCCACGACCACGAGTGTGTTGCCGTTATCACGCAGGCGATGCATGATGTCGACAATACGATGCATGTCACGTGGATGCAGGCCGATGGACGGTTCATCAAGCACAAACAGCGTATTGACCAGCGATGTGCCCAGAGCGGTCGTCAGGTTGATGCGTTGCACCTCGCCACCCGAGAGTGTGCGGCTTTGCCGCTCCAGGGACAGATACCCCAGCCCGACCTCGCACAGAAACGCCAGCCGTGAGCGAATCTCGGTTAATAGCAACCCCATGGCGTTATCCATATGGGTGCTGGGGCGCAATGTGTCAAAAAACCGCTTGACCTGGTCAATGGGCAAGCGCATCAAATCCACAATATTAAGCCCGGGCAGCTGCTGCAGACGCTGTCGGCCAAAGTCTGCGTGCCAGGGCATAAAACGCGTGTAGTCGCCGGCATCGTCCACCTGTTCGTCACCAAGGCGCCACAAGGTGGCATCGGCTTTAAGACGCGCCCCGTGACAGGTGGGGCAGGGGGTATAGCTGCGATATTTTGACAGGAGAACGCGGACGTGCATACGGTAAGCACGACTTTCAAGCCAGTCAAAAAAGCGGCGCATTCCGTACCAGTGTGTTTTCCAGTCACGCTTGCGACCGCCGAAGTCGGGGCTGCCTTCAATCACCCACCTTTGTTCGTCGGCGGCCAGGTCCTGCCACGGCACATCCAGCCGGATTCCTTCCTGGCGGGCGTATCGTTCCATGTCTTTCTGGTACGGCAGGTAGGTGGCTGTTTGCAATGGCCTGAGGGCGCCATCCTGTAGGCTGAGTGCCGGGTTGGGTATGACCAGGTCATAATCAATGCCCATGACCCGGCCAAACCCGCGACAATCCTCGCAGGCGCCCAGTGGCGAGTTAAATGAGAACGTGCTGGGCAGGGGTGTCGCGTACCGAATGTTGCAGTCGGCACAGTGCAAGTGCTCGCTGAAGCGCCAAACGGGATTTGAGTCAGGGTCGTCGGCATCAGCAACGTAGACGGCGATACTGCCGCGGCCCTGCTGGAACGCCGCATCCAGTGCTTCCATGACACGCTCGTGCTCGGCACGCCCCAGGCGGAAACGGTCCTGAATCACGTGAAGGACGCGCTGGGCTTGTCCTTGGTCATCGTGCTGGGTCTCTTCGGTGTGGGTCCGCGTGTAACCTTGCTGATGTAAGAACCCTTCTACTTCTTCCTGAGTGAAGTTGGCAGGTACCCGGACCGGAAAAGTGACAACCAGGCGCGGGTCGGTATCGCCCACCCGCTCCCGGAGCTGCTGCATGACGGTCTGCGGGTTGTCGCGCACGACAGGTTGGGCGCAACCCCGGCAATACAGCCGGGCCATGCGGGCAAACAGCAGTTTCAGATGATCATTGAGCTCGGTCATGGTGCCGACTGTGCTGCGGGAATTGCGCACCGGGTTGACCTGGTCAATGGCTATGGCGGGCAAAATGCCCTCGATGCGGTCTACCTGGGGCTTGTCCATGCGATCCAGGAACTGCCGCGCATAGGGCGAAAATGTCTCTACGTAACGGCGCTGGCCTTCGGCATACAGCGTATCGAAGGCCAGAGAACTTTTGCCGGAGCCCGACACGCCCGTCAGGACAAGCAGTTCAGCAGTACGGATAGTGAGATTGAAGTTTTTAAGGTTGTTCTGGCGAGCGCCAATGATGCGGATGTCGGAAGTCATGGTTCTATGATAAACGTTGAGGCGGCGCGTCGAGTGGTAGAATGGCCCAGGATCCGGTAAATTATCCTCAAGAGGTTTTTTTATGAAAGAAATCAATCGCACGCGACGCAACTCGATCGAGCGTCGCAGCCTAAGCAAGTCGTTCAAACGCTTGTTTGTCAATGCGCCACGTGGCACGTTCAAAATGCTTGAAAAGGTCAAGCGCGCCTAATTAGGCACAGTCGGCCGGCGGAATAGGTTCTGCCGGCATTTTTTTGACATTAGTCGTCTGGTTCAGGGGGATCCGTCAGGTCAAAAGGCAGGACTTCGTGCAGGTTGCTGGTCCATGCAATCTCGTCGCCTTCCTGGTCAACCTTAATATACCGGACGCCGGGCAAGTCCGATAACTGCAGGGCCCATAAAAACTCACAATCGTAGATGTCGCCGTCACGCAGTGACAGGCCACCACGGTTGCCAACCAAACGGGCCTGCGGGCCGCCTACCTGGACAACAACGACATCATCGAGGGTTTGGCCTGGCAGTAACGGGACGGCAAATAAAGCCCACTCAAAGCCGGTTTCAGCAGCACCAATGATTTCACCCAGTACTGGTTTGCCCATCCATGCGCTCATGGCATCTGCAGTACGGCCCAGCAGATCAATTTCTGCTGAATCAAAGGTCAGGCCGGGCGTGGCGTCGGACATGGGGTACTCCTGCTGGTGGGTTGGCGCAATCGGCTAGCTTAGACCATTTTAACTTTCTTTTGCAGTAAGGACTTATGAGCCAATACGTTTATACGATGAATCGCGTCGGCAAAATTGTGCCGCCCAAGCGCCAGATTTTGCGCGACATTTCGCTATCGTTTTTTCCTGGAGCCAAAATTGGTGTGCTGGGTCTGAATGGGGCGGGCAAATCCACGCTGCTTCGGATCATGGCCGGAGAGGATCGCGACATCGAGGGCGAAGCCCGTGCCATGCCGGGGCTCAATGTGGGTTATTTGCCGCAAGAACCACAGCTCAATCCCGAGCATACGGTGCGGGAATCTGTCGAAGAAGGTTTGGGTGAAATCTTTTCGGCGCGGGCGCGCCTGAACGAGGTATACGCCGCCTACGCTGAGCCCGATGCGGATTTTGACGCGCTGGCTGCTGAACAGGCCGAGCTGGAGGCCATTATCGAAGCGGCTGCCTCAAGCGGTAGCGACGATATCGAAACACAGATGGAAATTGCAGCGGATGCGCTTCGGCTGCCGCCCTGGGATGCTGTTGTAGGGCGTCTGTCCGGTGGTGAAAAGCGCCGGGTTGCACTGTGTCGGCTGCTGCTGTCACGGCCCGATATGCTGTTGCTTGACGAGCCCACCAACCACCTGGACGCCGAGAGCGTCGAGTGGCTGGAGCAGTTCTTACGCAAGTTCTCGGGTACTGTTGTCGCGGTCACGCACGACCGATACTTTCTTGATAACGCGGCAGACTGGATTCTGGAACTTGACCGTGGCCACGGTATTCCCTGGAAAGGTAACTACACGTCATGGCTGGAACAGAAACAGGATCGCCTGCAGCAGGAAGAGGCTGCCGAATCCGCACGCCAGCGGACCATCAAGAAAGAGCTTGAATGGGTACGGCAAAATCCCAAGGGGCGGCAAGCCAAAGCCAAGGCAAGGCTGGCGCGCTTTGAGGAGCTGTCATCGCACGAATACCAGCGCCGCAACGAAACACAGGAAATTTTCATTCCTGTTGCTGAACGTCTGGGCACGGAAGTCATTGAATTCAAGAACGTGAGCAAGGGCTATGGTGATCGCCTGCTCATGGACGATGTCAGCTTCAAGGTGCCGGCAGGGGCAATCGTAGGCATTATCGGGCCTAACGGTGCGGGTAAGTCCACGTTGTTTCGCATGATCTCCGGCCAGGAAAATCCGGATGCCGGCACGATCGACATCGGTCAAACCGTCCAGTTGGCGTATGTTGACCAGTCGCGTGATGCCTTGCCTGATGACAAGACGGTGTTCGAGGCGGTTGCCGATGGCTCCGACGTGATCAATGTGGGCCGGTTTGAAATGCCCGCCCGGGCGTATGTAGGCCGCTTCAACTTCAGGGGCTCCGACCAGAACAAGTTTGTAGGGGATTTGTCCGGGGGCGAGCGCGGCCGTCTGCATTTGGCCAAAACACTGGTCTCCGGCGGTAATGTGCTGCTTTTGGACGAGCCTTCTAACGACCTGGACGTTGAGACCCTGCGTGCCCTTGAGGATGCGTTGCTTGAATTTGCCGGTTGTGTGATGGTGATCAGTCATGATCGCTGGTTCCTCGACCGCATCGCAACGCATATCCTGGCTTTCGAAGGGGATTCGCGTGTGGTATTTTTTGATGGCAACTACCAGGAATACGAAGCTGACCGACGGGCCAGACTGGGTGAAGAAGCCAGCCGCCCCCGCCGCCTTCGTTACAAACCCTTGCGCTAACAGGAGCCTGTGATGCCCGCCTTGTATCATCATGAATCCAGTGTGCTGATCATCGACATGCAGACACGCCTGTTGCCCGCCATTGCGGGCCACCAGGAACTGGTTGGGTGTGTCGAGCGATTTGCCCAGGCAGCACGGTTGCTCGATGTGCCTGTGTTGGCCACAGAACACTGTGCCGACAAAATCGGCCCCACGACCGATGCGCTGACGCCACATATTGATGAGGTTTTTCAAAAAACGCACTTTGACGCAACGCAAGAGGCCGGGCTGACGCATTTCATGCGTCAAGGCCGGCACAGGGTGTTGTTGGCTGGCGTTGAGTCCCATATCTGTGTGTTGCAAACGGGGCTGGGGCTTAAACGGATGGGCTTTGAGCCAGTGCTGGTTACAGACGGTGTTGGGTCGCGTCAACCTTCAGACCGCGAAGCGGCTCTGGCGCGGTGGGCCCATCATGGCCTGGAAGCCGTATCGTCCGAAATGGCGCTGTTTGAATGGATGGGGACACCCGCACATCCTTGTTTCCGCGAGGTCTTGGCGCTGCTTAAGGGGGCGCCAGAGCAGTCCAGCCAGTAGCAGCGCTTCCTTCTGTTCCGGGCTCTTCGTGTCTTTGCTCAATAAATGCCTGTAAGCATTTCATTTGTTTACAAAAGCAAGGGCTTGGATAATCTGTTTGATCTGATTTACGTTACAGTGATCTCATGATTGACAGTGTTAACCAGGAGAGTCAAATGATTACCGGACGGTTTGTTAAATTAGCTTCTGCGAGCTTGCTGGCTATAAGCTTGGCAGGCTGTGCGTCGTGGGACGGCATGAGCCATCGACAGAAAAGCGCAGTGACAGGCGCCGGGGTTGGTGGCGTAGCCGGGGCTGCCATTACGGGTGGCGGCGTGCTGGGTACCGCAGGTGGTGCCGCTATTGGTGGCGTTGTCGGTGACCAGATCGGTAAACACCGCTAGTTAAAGATGCGCACCACCACTAGCGGTTAATGTGCTGGGGCAGCCACGTGGCCAGTTCAGGCCACGCAATCATGATCATGACCATAGCAATCATGACCAGAAACATCGGAAAGGCTGCCCGGGCCAAATACCCCAGGTCGTGTTTGGTCATGCCTTGCAGAATAAACAGGTTGAATCCTACCGGTGGGGTAATTTGCGCCATTTCGACCGTAATCACTACAAAGATGCCAAACCAGATTGGGTCAATGCCAGCCTGGCGGATAATTGGCTCAATAATGCCAATGGTAAGTACCACGGCCGAAATGCCGTCCAGGAACATGCCAATCACAACATAGAACAGGAGCAAGACCAGCAGCAGCTGGAATTGCGTTAGGCCCAGCGTGCCGATCCAGGTAGCCAGGGCACGGGGTAGGCCAATGTAGCCCATGGCCAGGGTCAGGAAGGCAGCGCCGGCCAGTAACAGGGCAATCATGGCTGAGGTACGGGTGGCCCCCATCAGGCTGTCCGTGAATGTGCGCCACGATAACGATCGTTGTATGGCCGAGATGACAAGGGCACCGACAACCCCTACAGCCGCCGCCTCGGTAGCCGTGGCAAGGCCGGTGTACATGGAGCCGATAACCAGCAAAATCAGCGCCACCACGGGGATGAGAGTGCGTGAGGCAGCCAGCTTTTGCTTAAAGCTGAGTGTGGTTTCCCCTGCAGGCTGCCAGTCGCGGGAAAAGCGGGCAGCCACAGCGGTGTAGAGCATGAACAGCAATGCCAGGATGATGCCTGGAATGATGCCGGCAATAAACAGCCTGGTAATGGATTCGTTGATGGTGACGCCGTAAACAATTAGGATCAGAGACGGCGGGATCAGCAGACCAAGCGTAGCAGCGCCTGCCAGGGTGCCCATAATCAGGTGCTCGGGGTAATTGCGTTTGCGCAGCTCTGGGATGGACATGCGCCCGACGGTTGAGCAGGTTGCAGCGGAAGAGCCTGACACAGCGGCAAATACCGTACACCCCGCAATATTGGTGTGCAGCAGCCCGCCCGGGAGCCTGTGCAGCCAGGGCGCAAGCCCGTTGAACATGTCCTCGGACAAGCGCGTACGGTGCAGGATTTCCCCCATCCATATAAACAATGGCAGGGCAGTAAGCGACCAGGAAGAGGATGAGCGCCACAGAATCGTCATCATGGCGTCGCCAGTGGGCCGCGTCACAAACAGTTCCATGCCGATATAGGCGCACCCCAGCAGTGCCAGCCCGACCCATAGGCCACTACCCAGCAGCAGAGCCAGGATAAAAAGAAAGGTGCCTATAACGTAGAAGGACTCCATGCCGCTCGCTTCTTTTGGTAAGGGTTATTCGACAATATCGGGGACAATGTTGTCCTGGCGCCGTATCAGCAAAGACACCAGATTATCGGCAAAGCACAAGGCCAGAATGATTGCCCCTGCCGCCATGGGTGTTTGCACAATCCATAGCCTGGTATTGTCCTGTCCCTGGCTGACATCGCCCAGCACGTATGACCAATAGACCAGCGCAACCGCATGCCAGGACAGGGCAATGGAAAAAACCGCGCCCAGCAGGTGGCAAATGACTTCAGCCACGTAGCGCGCCTGACCCTTTAGGCGGCCCAGCAGCAGGCTGACCCTGACGTGCCCGTCGCGATTGAGCGTATAAGAAAACGCCAGAAATGATGCGGATGCCATCATGTACCCGGCGTAGCTGGCCGCGCCCGGGAAGCTGATGCCCATGGCGCGTGTGGCCATTTGAGCAACAATGATGCAAAGCAGGACAAAAAGACAGACGGCCGACAGGATGCCGGAGGCCAGGTACAGCCCATCCAGCGGTCGGCGCAGCTTGCATAGCAGCGAAGTCACGGGCGGTGTCTCGGGTTGGGGTAGCAAGGCGGGATCCGCCTGGGCGGATCCCGGTGACAGAGTTACTGCTTGGCGTTATAGGCTTCGAGGATCTCTTCCCCGTCAGAGCCTGCCCGCTCAAGCCACTCGTCGGCCATGATTTCGCCAAACTCTGCCAGCCCTTTTTCCAGCTCAGGGCTGGGGTCGCTGACCTTGACGCCATTTTCATTAAGCGTATCAAGGTATTCGGCGTCCAGTTTCTTGACCTTTTCAAGACCTTTTTCGTCGGTCATGGCGCCGCACTCGGAAATGGCGTCCTGCGTGCCGCTGTCCAGATCTTCCCATGCTTTCTTGTTGATGAACACGGTGTTGCGTGGCAGCCAGGCCTGCACATTGTAGAAATGCTTGATGCCCATTTCCCAGACTTTGGTGTCAACACCGGTTGTGCTGGATGTCATGAAGCTGTCGACCACACCTGTGGTGAGAGCCTGACCCAGTTCGGCCTGTTCGATTTGCATCGGGGACATGCCGGCGAGTTCGGCAATGCGTGCGGTGGCGGCGTTGTAGGCACGGAACTTGATGCCTTTCAGGTCATCGACCGAGTTGATTTCTTTTTTGGTGTAAAAGCCGCTGGCTGGCCAGGGTACGGAGTACACATAAACCAGATTTTGTGAGTCAAGCAGGTCTTCCATGTAAGGCAGTGCGGTTTGCCAGAGCTGGTCGGAGGCGTCAAACGATGTGGCTATGAAGGGTATGGCTTCGACGCCGTAGAGTGCATTTTCGTTTTCGTGTGCAGAAGTGACCCGTTCGCCGATTTCTGCCTGGCCAGTTTGCACGGCGCGCTTGATGTCGTTACCGGCAAACAGCGAACCGTTAGGGTGGGTAGTGATGTCCAACTCACCGTCGGTCTTGTCCTTGACACATGTGGCGAATTCAGCAGCGTTTTCAGAGTGAAAGTTGCTGGCCGGATAAGCCAGCGGCATGTCCCACTTGGCTGCTTGTGCAGGTGTGGCAGCAAGACCCAGTGCTGCCATGGCCAACAGGGAAGGCAATGTTCTTTTGATCATGAATCGAGTCTCCAGTACAGATAGTTAAAATTATTGAGTTGAGTTGTTACGTTATGACCGCGTTGGTCATAACCAATCGTTGCTGGCCCCGATCATAACAAGCTCTTGTCTGTGTTGTCTGTCAGGATATTCCCGTCCTATTGGCAGCCAAATGATGCCTGGCTGCGGGTAAGCTGATTGCATGACAACAACGCTGTCCGCTCTGCCAGATCACGACGCGGCCGCCTCATCCGGTGCATCCCGAATATGGCAGCATCCTGCCCTGCGGTCCCTGACTGCCGAACAGCGGCAGGCCGTAGCTACGTGGGCGTCTCGTCAAGCTTTGGTGGCTGCCGCCGGGTCTGGGAAAACCGCAACCATGGTGGGCAAGGTGGTGTACAGCATACTGACCGGGCGCTATCGTCCCGAAGAGGTGCTGGTTCTGGCATTTAACCGTAGTGCGGCCCATGAGCTGCAGCAACGACTGGCCAGCCACATGGCGTATGACCATGCCGGTTCGGCAGGCGCCGCCAGAGCAACGGCCGATATTCGGGTGGCCACGATGCATGCGCTGGGGCTGTCCGTGGTCCGGCAGCAGCATCGTCGGGCGCTCAGGGTGGTAGACGATGTTCTGGACGAGGTGCTTGCGTATCTGCTGCAGACGGATGTGGCGTTCGCTGACAGGTGGCTGTTTTATCGTACGTTTGCTCATGTGCTCGTCAAACATCCTGATGAGTGTGCTTCGGCGGCGGCATGGCGCCGGTTTGTCAAAACTCATGGTCAGCGCAGCGGGCGCCGGGTCGGATTTTTGACGTTACGCAATGAGTGGGTGCAAACGCAGTTTGAACAGGCCGTTGCAAACTGGCTGTATTGCCATGGCTTAGCGTACCGGTACCGGCCAGAGGGTATAGGATCGTCGCTGGCCCGCGTCTGTCAGGGGCAGCTTGCGCGTCCTTTGTCAGGCCGCATGGTGTTTATTTTGGCCAGATCCGGCTGCCGCCTGTATTGTCTGTCCTCACCACGACGGGCGCCGGCTCGTGCAGGTGGCCACAGGGTTCTGCACGTCAGTTTGCAGGATTACCGTAGCGGTGCCTTGCCGGTCCGGCTGCGCACCCTGCTTTGCCCCGACCGGCGCAGCCCGCTGACGGGACGCATGCGTGTGGTGCTAGGCGCCCTTGGCTACCGTTTGGGGCGTAGTCAGCGAGCCACGCTATGTCGCGCCGTCAGTCTGGCACGTCTGCGTGATCTGGCGGCAGCAGACCTGGCCAAGGCTGCGACGGGCAGTCATGCCCCGCAGCACGCAGGCTGGTACGGGCCCATGCTGCAGCAGCTTGTACGCAGTTATCGCCATATCATGCAGGAGCGTGGCGTGACTGACTATGAAGGGATGCTGGATCTGGCGGCGGAGCAGTTTGTGCAGGGCACATCGGATCATGCCTATCAACTGATCCTGGTAGACGAATTCCAGGATACGTCGCCGGCAGCGGTACGACTGTTGCAGGCAATGCTGGCCAGCCGGCCCAAGTGTGATTTATTTGTGGTGGGCGACGACTGGCAGTCCATTTATCATTTTGCGGGCGCTCAGTCCGATGTGCTGCAAACCTTTCAGGCACAGTTTGGGAAGGCCGTGGTATCGCAGTTGACGTGCACATTTCGTTTCGATCAGCACCTGGCCAATATGGCTACCCGGTTTGTGCAGGCCAATCCGGCGCAGCTTGCCAAGCCGGTACGCGCCAATCGCCAGGGTAGTGCTTCCAGCGTGATCCACCATGCGTATGATTCAGTTGAACACATGTGGGAATGGTGTGAACGCTGTTTGCATACGCTGGCAGAGCGCATCGACGTCCCAATGGCAACCGTCATGATCCTGGGACGTTATCAGCATCAGTCGCCCGCACGGCTGCCGGCATGGAGGCACGCCTTTTCCCAGCTCAGCATTGATTATCATACGGTACATGCCGCCAAGGGTATGGAAGCGGACGCAGTGATCCTGATAGGCTTGGAAACGGGGCGCTATGGCTTTCCCTGCACACAGGATGACGATCCGCTGGTCTGCCTGGTACAGCGCAGCAACGAGACATTTTTGCATGCAACCGAGCGACGGCTTTTTTATGTAGCTCTGACCCGCGCCAGGTACCAGCTCTATCTGCTTGGCAGCGCTCAGCACCCATCTCCCTTTGTGCAGGAACTGGGTGTTACACCGTCCTGAATGGGCACACGGTTACAATAGCCGGTGCCAGTGTGTACCTAAGATGTCTTAACCGGAAACTGCAACATGCTGACAGCTTTGCTGGTCTTGGCCGCCGTGATGTTCGGCCTCTACAATGTATTCATCAAGTTATCTGCCGCACATATCCAGCCGCTTCTAGGTGCTGTGGTACTGCAATTTGTGGCGGCATTTATCGGGCTGGGCTTTATGCTGGCCCTTAAAGTCGCTCAAGGCCTGTCTTTTCATGCTGCACCGCGTGGAATCATTATGGCAGTGGCCGCCGGCATTGCTATCGGGCTGGTCGAAATACTGACTTTTGTGATTTACGGCAAGGGGATACCTGTTGCCGTGGGCAATCCACTGATCATTGGTGGCTCAATCATTGTGACCACCAGCCTGGGCGTCTGGTGGTTGCGAGAATCGCTTGGCTGGGTACCCAGTGTGGCGGTGCTGCTCATCGCGGCGGGCATCATGCTTTTAGCGTGGGATGCAGCTCGTGCGTGACGGTATGATAAAACCTTTTCAAGTTTCAAACGTTTCATCGGAAGGATTCACGCCATGTTTGGCATAAAACGTTACCGGCAGGCCATTTTTTCCGGCCGGCTTGCTGGTCTTGCCCTGGTATGTTCAGGGCTTATCGCCGCTCCCTCATTATCTGTCAGTCAAACCATCAAGATTGGCGAATTAAATAGTTACAAGTCGCAGCCTGCTTTTCTGGGGCCTTATAAAAACGGCATGCAACTGGCCGTAGATCAGATCAACGACAAAGGTGGCGTCAATGGCAAGCAACTTGAGCTGATTGTCCGCGACGATCACGGTAATCCGGCCGATGCCGTTCGTGTGGCCGAAGAACTGCTGTCGCGTGACAAGGTGGATGTGCTGACGGGCACGTTCCTGTCGCATGTCGGCATGGCAGTCAGCGATTACGCGCGCCATAAAAAGCGTTTTTTCCTGGCTTCTGAGCCGCTCACGGACAAGATGGTTTGGTCGGATGGTAACCGCTATACCTATCGGCTACGTAATTCCACCTATATGCAAGTAGCCATGCTGATCCCGGCAGCCGTCAAAATGAATAAAAAACGCTGGGCGATTGTGTATCCCAACTACGAGTATGGTCAGTCGGCGGTCCGGACGTTCAAAAAACTGCTGTCCGAGGCCCAGCCTGATGTGGAGTTTGTATCCGAGCAGGCCACGCCGCTTGGTAAGGTGGATGCTGGCAGTGTCGTTCAGGCTCTGGCCGACGCCGAGCCTGACGCGCTGTTCAACGTCTTGTTCGCTACCGATGTAGCGCGGTTTGTACGGGCCGGTAATCAGCGTCATGTTTTCGATGATTTGCCTGTTGTCAGTATGCTGACGGGCGAACCGGAATACCTGGACCCTCTGGGCACCGAAACCCCCGAGGGCTGGGTTGTGACGGGCTACCCCTGGTATGACATTGACACGCCCGAGCACGAGGCATTTTTGAGCGCCTATCAAGAACGCTACGATGATCATCCCAGACTGGGCACGCTCATTGGGTACAACACCATCCTGTCGCTGGCTGCCGGTATTGACAAGGCAGGCTCTACCGATACCGAAGACCTTATTGAGGCATTCAGCGGCCTGGAGCTCATGACGCCGGTTGGGCAAATCCGGTATCGAGAGCTGGATAACCAGTCCACGATGGGTGCCCACGTTGGTCGCCTGGCCATCCAGGATGGTAAAGGCGTCATGGTGGATTCATACTATGCCGATGGTGCCGATGTGCAGCCGGATGACGACGATGTTCGTCAGTGGCGACCCGAATCGGCAGACCAGCCGTAAGTAAAGGGTCTCATGTCCCTGTCCGGATTTCTGGTCCAGCTCGTTAACGGGCTGGCCGATGCCTCGTCGCTATTTCTTGTCGCTGTTGGTCTGTCCCTGATATTCGGTGTGACCCGCATCGTCAACTTTGCGCACGGGTCGCTGTACATGCTGGGCATCTATCTGGCCGTCAGCCTGGTCAACCTGTTGGGTGACAGCGTAGCGGGTTTCTGGACGGCCATCCTGCTGGCTGCGTTACTCGTGTCGCTGGCTGGGGTGGCCATAGAGTGGCTGCTGCTGCGCCGAATTTACCAGGCCCCCGAGCTGTTTCAGCTGCTGGCCACGTTTGCGCTGGTGCTGATTATCGGTGACTTGGTCTTGTGGGGTTGGGGCCCCGAGGACTTGTTTGGGCCTCTGGCTCCGGGGTTGTCTGACTCGGTGCCCGTACTGGGACGCTACATACCGCAGTACGACCTGCTGTTGATCGTCCTTGGCCCAGTAGTGCTGGGGGTGCTGTGGTGGGCCGTATCGCGCACGCACTGGGGGGCGCTATTGCGTGCTGCCACTCAGGATCGGTCCATGCTGTCTGCCCTGGGTGTGAACCAGGCTTGGCTGTTTACCGCCGTGTTTGCGCTGGGGGCATTTCTGGCCGGTCTGGGTGGGGCATTGCAGTTGCCGCGCCAGCCCGCCAACTTGCAAATGGACCTTAACGTCATTGCCGAAGCCTTCGTGGTTGTGGTGGTGGGCGGTATGGGTTCCATGCCCGGTGCTTACGTGGCGGCTTTGCTTATTGCCCAGATCAAGGCATTGTTTGTGGCGTTCGGTACAGTCAATTTCTGGGGTTGGCGAGTTGATTTTTCCAGCTTGACGCTGGGAGCCGAGTTTGCACTGATGGCAGTAGTGCTGATTTTCCGGCCCTGGGGCCTTTTTGGCCGACGGCCGTCCGAGGCCCGTACTGTTGGTGCACCCGAACAGCCACTGCGTCCGGCAGGTAAAGGGTTTATAGCAGTATTGATGCTGGCAATGGCTGTACTGCTGGCCCTGCCGGCACTGGCCAATACCCTGCCTTACGCTTCTGTGCTGGCCTCCGATGCGTTGTTGGCCATTTTGTTTGCCCTGAGCCTGCATTTCATGATGGGTCCGGGCGGCATGTATTCGTTTGGCCACGCTGCCTATTTTGGCCTTGGGGCTTATGGCGCAGCATTACTGTATAAACAGGCCGGCTGGAGCATGCTGCAGGCCATGGCCGCCGGTCCGCTGGTAGCGGTTGCCGGCGCGATTGTCTTTGGCTGGTTTTGTGTGCGCCTGTCCGGTGTGTATCTGGCAATGCTCACCCTCGCGTTTGCCCAGATTGTGTGGTCGGTGGTGTATCAGTGGGATACGTTTACCGGTGGCTCCAACGGCCTGATTGGCATTTGGCCAAGTCAGGCCTTGTCGGGGCAGACCTACTATTACTTCATGCTGGCAGTGGTGGTTGTGGGCGCCTGGCTGTTGCGGCGCATTGTATTTTCGCCGTTTGGGTATGCCATGCGTGCGGTGCGCGATTCGCGCGACCGCGCCCAGGCGTTAGGAATAGGCGTTGTCCGGGTACAGTGGCTCACGTTTGTTATTGCCGGTTTGGCTGCAGGCGTGGCAGGCGCGCTGTTTGTTTTTGCCAAGGGCAGTACGTCGCCCGAGGTCCTGTCTATTTCTCGATCGGTAGACGGCCTGGTGATGGTTTTACTGGGCGGGATTGGTCACCTTGCCGGCCCCATTCTGGGCGCCGGGGTCTTCCAGGTCATGGACGATGTGTTCACAGGAATAACGGAATACTGGCGTGCCCTGTTTGGCGGCGTCATTATTCTGCTTGTTCTGGTGTTCCCCAATGGGCTGGCTGGGATCGGCCGGC
>DAHVSI010000164.1 GCA_027324645.1 Castellaniella sp.
GCCACGCTTGGTCACGAAGTTGTATATACCGCCAATACCGTCCTTGTCCCCGGGATACCAGTTTTGCACCGTTGAGTACTTGATGTTTGCATCGTCAAGCGCCACCAGTTCGACAACCGCTGCGTGCAACTGGTTTTCGTCGCGCATCGGTGCCGTACAGCCTTCCAGATAACTCACGGAAGCGCCCTCTTCGGCGATGATCAATGTGCGCTCAAATTGCCCAGTGTCGGGCGCATTGATACGGAAATACGTTGACAATTCCATGGGACAACGTACGCCTTTGGGTATAAAGACAAACGAGCCGTCAGAGAAGACAGCCGAATTCAATGCGGCGTAGAAATTATCATTTTGTGGGACGACCGTGCCAAGGTACTTTTTGACCAGCTCGGGGTGTTCTTGTACTGCTTCTGAGAACGAGCAGAACACAATACCAACCTCTTCAAGCTGCTTACGAAACGTCGTCGCTACCGATACTGAATCGAATACAGCATCAACGGCCACACCGGCCAGGCGCGCTCTTTCGTGCAGCGGCACACCAAGCTTTTCATAGGTGCGCAGCAGTTCCGGGTCGACCTCGTCCAGGCTCTTGGGCCCGTCAGCCTTGCTTTTTGGCGCTGAATAGTAGCGGATGTCCTGGAAATCTACCGGCGGAAAATCCACATGCGCCCATCCGGGATGGTCCATTTTCAACCACTCGCGGTAAGATTCCAGCCGCCACTCCAGCATCCAGTCGGGTTCTTTCTTTACTTTAGAAAGAAACCGGATAGTGTCTTCAGAGAGGCCTTTTGGAATCGTGACCGATTCAATGTCAGTCACGAACCCCGCTGTATATTCGCGATCCAGGAATGAATCAATCGCGTCATCGGGATGAGGCTTGGCGACTGTGTCTGTAACCGAGTTCATTAAGATATCTCCATGTCGTGCGATGCAGTATCGGGATTCGTGTCCACACCGGACTGGATTGCAGAAAAAGAATGGAATGTAATGGGTCTGTCAGGCACTGAGCCCAGCATGTCAGCTACGCTGACGCCCTCGAGCGTATGACGCACCAAGCTGCTGATGCGTTCCCAATTTGTGCGTACGTGGCAATCGGCCTCAACAGAACAAACACCTGGCCTGGACGTGCACTCTGTCAGTCCGAAGGGTTGTTCGTCGAGCGCGTCAAGAATTTGGACAATATTGATTTGACTGGCAGGCCGGGCTAACCAGTACCCGCCGCGCGAGCCGCGCTGACTTTTGAGCAAGCCATGCTGTGTTAGCGATTTAAGAATTTTTGCCACTGTGGGGCTGCCAAGACGCAAGGCACTGGCAAGCTCGGACGCACTAAACACACGGTCGGGGGTACCCGCCATATGTGTGAGCACCAATGTGCCATAGTCCATGAGTTTACTGATACGCAACATGCGCTAGACCCTTGCTGTGCCTGATAGATATAGCCCTTAACAACCAATATAGTACTGTTTTAGTCCTATATGTGTCAACGGATATATCTCAGGAACGTATGAGGGCCAAACACCTTGGTGCGCCAATACAAAATACGCTCACTGGTTGTCGAGCGCTTCTGACAGCATGTCACGCACGGCAGCAAGATCGCCTCGCAAAGCCTGAAACTCGGCTGCTGAAAGCCGTACTGCTGCGTCCTGATCGTGGGGTTGATCCTGGCCGCGGCTGAGCCGGTTACGGGCCCCGGCAATGGTGAAGCCCTCGTCATACAGCAAATACCGGATGCGCCGGATAAGCAGGACTTCGTGGTGTTGATAATATCGGCGGTTGCCGCGCCGCTTGACAGGCTTAAGCTGGGCAAATTCCTGTTCCCAGTAACGCAGAACATGAGGCTTGACCAGACACAAGTCACTGACTTCGCCTATCGTAAAGTAGCGCTTTGCGGGAATGGTCGGAAGAGTCACTGAAGATTCGCTGGTAGACATGGGCTGACTGAACGATTAATCGGAAGCGGACTGGCCAGCTTGCTCTACCGCACCACGCAGCTTCTGGCTGGCATGAAAGGTAACTACCCTGCGAGCATCAATAAGAATGACCTCGCCTGTTTTGGGGTTACGACCGGGTCGTGGGGATTTATCACGCACCTGAAAATTGCCAAAGCCCGACAGCTTGACCTCGGAGCCTTGTGCCAAGGACTCCCGTATTTCCTCAAAGAAGGCATCGACAATATCCTTGGCTTCGCGCTTATTCAGGCCGACCTGCTCAAATAATAGTTCTGCCAGTTCGGCTTTAGTTAAGGTGCGGTCAGGACTCATGCTCCGGTACTCCTCATGCGCGTACTCTTGCCTGGTGGGTTGTGGCCAACACATGCAACAATGCTTTCATACAAGCGTCAATGGCAGCATCGTCCAGCGTTACTGTGGGGTGCTGCAACCAAAAACGCAAAGCAAGACTTTTTTCGGTGGTATGCCTGTCACCGTCACGCCAGACATCAAATAAGACCATGTCTTTAACTACGGCCAGTTCGGGCTGACTGGCAACGGCACGGTCAAGTGTATCAAGCAAGTCCTGAAAAAGTATATCAACAGGCACCCAAACAGCAAGGTCGCGAACCACAACCGGTTGCCGGGATATGGGCGCCGGCCGTGGAAACGCTCTGTGCATGAGCGGATCCGCATCCAGTTCGAACACAACCGGCGCCTGCGTCAAGCCGGTCTTTCGAAGCCACCGTGGATGCACTTCCCCAAGCCAGCCAATAGGCTGATCAGACAGCATCACGCGGGCCGTGCGCCCCGGATGCAGCACCGGATGGGTGTCGGGCTTGTACGTCAGGTCTCCTGCAAGGCTGCCGCATAATGCTTCGATGTCATTTTTAACATCGTAGAAATCGACCGGCTGCGTTGCCAGACCCCACTGCTGGGGGTTGGGGAATCCCCAGGCAGCGCCAGCCAGCCGCGTAGGCTGACGTACGCCCGCCACATCAAGATCGCCCGCCAGGACGTTGGGATCACGATAGAATACGCGACCCAGCTCAAACACCCGGATACGGGGCTGCCGGTGATGCGCATTATGTTCAATGTTGGCGAGCAATCCGGCAATCAGGCTGGAACGCATGACGGACAGCTGACTGGCTATGGGATTAAGCAAACGAATGGGATTGGCGTTATCCGCGTAGGCAGTTTCCCATTGCTCTTCCACAAAAGAGAAATTGATGACTTCCTGATAATCCAGCGCGGCCATGCGCGTGCGCAGCTCATGATCATCGCGTCTGGACTCAGAGGCCACGAGAATATTCGCTTCCGCCTGGGGTTGTATATCGGGTATACGGTCAAACCCATAAATGCGCGCAACCTCTTCAATGAGGTCCTCTTCGATTTGCAGGTCAAAGCGGTACGATGGCGGCGTGACAGAAAAGACATCGCCTTCCCGGGTAAACAGCAGCCCCAGACGATTGAAAACCTCTGCGACATCTGTTTGGGTAACGTCAATACCCAGCACTTTTTTACACCGTGACAGCCGCATGGCCACAGGATTGCGTTGTGGCATCGCAAGAACCTGGTCCTGAAGCGGACCAGCCTGCCCACCGCAAATCTCCAGAATCAACTGCGTCGTGCGCTCGAGATGAGGGATAATGCTCTCTGCGTCCACACCCCGCTCAAAACGATGGCTGGCCTCAGACTCAAGCTTAAGCTTACGGGAACGGCCCATGATGGCCTCTTCCCACCAGAAGGCGCCCTCCAGGAAAATATCGGTAGTGTCCAGCGTGACGGACGTGGCCATGCCGCCCATTATGCCCGCCAGGCTTTCGGGGCTTCCTTCGCTGGCAATGACCCCGAGGGATTCGTCAATGTTGATCACCTGCCCATTAAGCAGTTCAAGCGTTTCGCCTGCCCTGCCCCACCTTACCTGCAAGGGGCCATTTAGCTTGTTGAGGTCGAACACGTGCGTGGGACGCCCCAGTTCGAGCATGACGTAGTTGGAGATATCAACCAGGGCCGACACGGGGCGCTGACCACTGCGCAACAAACGCTGAACCATCCAATCCGGAGTACGTGCCTGGGCGTTGACCCCGCGAATGACCCGTCCAGCAAAACGGCCACACAAATCGGTATCTTGCACCTGGACACCCAGTACATCTTGTATCTGAGGTACGACCGGATCCATAGTTGGCAGGGTTATCGGCGCGCCGGTGATAGCAGACACCTCGCGGGCAACCCCATGCACAGAGAGGCAATCGGCCCGGTTGGGAGTGAGCTTGAGTGTAAAACAGACCTCGTCGAGATTGAGTGCCTGACGCAAACACTGCCCAGGCTGCAGGGTGCCATCAAGCTCAAGCAGCCCATCATGATCTTGCGTGATCCCGAGTTCCTGACCCGAGCACAGCATGCCTTGCGAAGCAACACCGCGCATGGTTGCTTGCCCGATCTTGTGGCCGCCCGGCAGTTGAGCACCGACCTTGGCCAGCGGCGTAAGCATGCCCGTCTGCACATTAGGTGCCCCACAGACTATTTGCAACGTTTCGCCAGAACCATCATCGACCTGGCAGACTTGAAGCCTGTCGGCATTGGGATGGGCTTCGATAGCCATAATACGGGCCACGACCACGCCAGAAAACGCAGGAGCAACCGTATTGATTTCTTCGACTTCGAGGCCTGCCATGGTGAGTGTATGAGCCAGTTCGTCACTTGATAAGGCTGGCTCGACGAACTCACGAAGCCATGATTCTGGAATTAGCATGTGTTGTGGGTATCAATCGTTGAACTGACGCAGGAAGCGCAGATCGCCTTCAAAAAATTGTCGCAAATCGTTCACCCCATAGCGCAGCATAGCCAGGCGTTCGAGCCCCGAGCCAAATGCAAACCCGATATGCTGTTCGGGGTCAAGGCCGAAGTTGCGCACAACATCGGGGTGAACCTGTCCGGAACCGGATATTTCCAGCCAATCACCCCGGTTGGGGCCCGAGGTGAACATCATATCGATTTCGGCTGACGGTTCAGTAAACGGAAAAAACGACGGCCGGAAACGGACCACCAGGTCATCCGTTTCAAAAAAAGCACGCAGAAAATGAGTGTAGACACCTTTGAGATCGGCGAAAGAGATATCGTCACCAATCCATAGCCCCTCAACCTGGTGAAACATGGGTGAATGTGTAGCGTCGCTATCTACCCGGTATGTTTTCCCTGGCGCAATCACCTTGATAGGTGGACGATGCATGCGTGCGTAGCGTACCTGCATGGGGCTGGTGTGTGTTCTTAATACCAGTGGCAGCCCATCGTCATCCTGCATGTCGACGTAAAACGTGTCCTGCATGGAACGTGCCGGATGGTTTTCCGGATTATTCAGGGCGGTGAAGTTGGTCCAGTCGTCTTCAATTTCGGGACCGTCGGCCACCTCAAAGCCAATAGAACGAAATATGGCCTCAACGCGTTGCCAGGCCTGGATAACCGGATGGATGCCACCAAACCGGCGCCCACGTCCTGGCAAGGTTACATCGATGGCCTCTTGAGCCAGTTTCTGATCCAGGGCGGCCTGTGCAAGTGCATCCCGGCGCTGCGACAGCAGGCTTTCGATCTGGCGCTTGATATCGTTAATGTAGGCGCCCTGTTCACGGCGCGCGGCGGGTTCAAGACCGGCCAGGCCTTTAAGCAGCGCAGTAACCGACCCTTGCCGGCCAAGAAAACGGGCTTTGGCGTTTTCAAGCGTCGCCAGGTCGTCTGCTTGTTCAAAACTATCCTGGGCCTGGGCGACCAACTGATCAGCAGAAGCATTCATGTATCGTCAATCCAAACAGAAACGGAGCTCGTGAGAGCCCCGTTTTATCGTGCATCTTGAACCGCAAGCGGTCGATCAGGCTGCCAGGGCGGACTTGGCCTGCTCAACAATAGCAGCAAAGGCTTCTTTGTCATTGACGGCCAAATCTGCCAACACCTTGCGATCTAGATCGATGGATGCTTTTTTGGTGCCAGCGATAAAGACGCTGTAGCTGACCCCCAGTTCGCGACAGGCTGCGTTGATGCGGGTGATCCATAAAGCACGAAACTCGCGCTTGCGCGCCCGGCGGTCGCGATAGGCATACT
>DAHVSI010000009.1 GCA_027324645.1 Castellaniella sp.
TGGTGTCCAATAACCTGGCCAACGTCAATACCACCGGCTTCAAGCGGGGGCGTGCCGTATTCGAAGAACTCATGTATCAGACCATGCGCCAGCCCGGTGCGCAGGTTGGGCCTGCCAATCAGTTGCCCACCGGATTGCAGATCGGCACGGGCGTGCGCACCGTGGCCATGGAGCGCATCCATACACAGGGCGATCTGAAAGACACCGGCAACTCACTCGATATAGCGATTCAGGGGCGCGGTTTTTTGCAGGTCGAAATGCCGGACGGCACCGAAGCTTATACCCGGGACGGTACCCTGCAGGTGGACCAGGACGGTCAGCTTGTCACGGCGGGCGGCTATCCCATTCAGCCACCCATCAACATCCCTGACAACGCGCTCAAGATTGAAATCTCCCGGGACGGTACGGTCTCGGTCACCCAGCCTGGGGCCACCGGCGCCAGCGTCGAGGTAGGCCAGATCGAACTGTCCACCTTCATCAATCCGGCCGGGCTGCAAAGCGAAGGCGAGAACCTGTATGTCGAGACAGATGCCTCGGGGCCGGCCAACTTTGCGCAGCCGGGACTCGATGGCGCCGGCCTGATCCTGCAAAACTATGTCGAGACATCCAACGTGAATGTCGCCGAAGAGCTCGTCAACATGATCACCACCCAGCGTGCTTACGAGATGAACAGCAAGGCAATCCAGACATCCGATCAGATGCTGGGCCGCCTGACACAGATCTGATTGTCCATGACCATGCGTTGCTGTTTTTCTGTGTTGTTTATCAGGCGTCTGGCAGCCGGATTGCTGGCGGCCTGTGCGCTGGTCCTGAGTGGCTGCGCCATGGTGCCGCCCGAGCCGGTAGTGACCGGGCCTCTGACAGCACCGCCACCGCCCCCGGAAACACCCGAAGCCGTAGCCAATGGTGCCATTTATCAGCCCACCGCCTACGGTAACTACCCGCTTTTCGAGGACCGCCGCCCCCGTAATGTCGGCGACATTGTGACGGTCATCATCCAGGAAAAGACCAACGCCGCGAAAAACGTCGAGACCAATACTGACCGCAATAGTGGTGCCACACTGGGCACAAACATCGCCCCCGACTTTTTGCCGGACGCACTGGGTCCCAAGCAAAACTTTGACGTCACGGGCTCCAACACCGCCAAGGGGACCGGATCGTCGCGCGCTGACAACCTGTTTGAAGGCACGCTGACCACCACCGTGGTAGGTGTGTTGCCTAACGGCAATCTGCAAATTGCCGGTGACAAGCAAATGGCCATTAATCGCGGCAGTGAGCACGTCCGCTTCTCGGGCATTATCGATCCGCGTGCCATCACCGGCGACAACACAGTGTTGTCGACACAGGTTGCCGATGCCCGGATCGAGTTCCGCAGCCGCGGGGTGATGGACGAAGTGCAAACCATGGGGTGGTTACAGCGCTTCTTCCTCAATGTTTCCCCATTCTGACCCATGGTAAAGCCTGCATGAACATCCAACCCTTCTTGTCCTCCCGTTTGCGTCAGTGCCTGGTCCTGCTGGTGGGCGCCCTGGTGTTGGCCCTGGTAACCGGGCCCGCCCTGGCTGACCGAATCAGGGATCTGGGCAATTTCCGTGGCGTGCGTGCTAACCAGCTTATTGGTTATGGGTTGGTCGTTGGCCTGGATGGCAGTGGCGATCAGGTCCGGCAGACCCCCTTTACGCAGCAAAGCCTGACTAACATGCTCTCCGAGCTGGGTGTGACGGTGCCCCAGGGCACCAATATGCAGGTCAAGAATGTGGCGGCAGTCATGGTTACAGCTCGCTTGCCCGCTTTCAGCCGGCCTGGTCAGACTATGGACGTCGTTGTTTCGTCCATGGGTAACGCCAAAAGCCTGCGCGGCGGTACGTTGCTCATGACTCCCCTGAAAGGGGCCAATGGCGAGGTCTACGCCATGGCCCAGGGCAACCTGCTCGTTGGCGGAGCAGGAGCCGAAGCAGGCGGTTCACGGGTCCAGGTCAATCAGCTTAATGGCGGCATCATCAGTAACGGTGCCATTGTTGAACGTGACGTCCCCACGACGTTTGCCGAAGACGGCCTGGTGACGCTCGAGCTCAACAGCAGCGATTTTGGTACAGCCGAGGCTGTCGTCGGTGCGCTCAATAACCAGTTTGGCGCAGGTACGGCGGCAGCCCAGGATGCCCGGGTCATTCAGATCCGCACGCCGCTTGATAGCAGTGAGCAGTCGCGGTTTTTATCACAGATTGAAAACCTGGATGTTCGCCTGCCAGACGCCCGGGCACGGGTCATTGTCAATGCTCGCACAGGCTCGGTGGTCATGAACCGGACGGTCACCATCGATGAGGCAGCCATTGCCTATGGCAATCTGTCGGTGGTCATCAGCCGTGACCAGGAAGTTGATCAGCCCGATACGCCTTTTGCCGGCGGTGAAACGGTGGTTACCGACACCACGGAAATTGAAATGCGTACCGAAGAGGGCAGCCTTCAGCGGGTGGAGACCAGCGCGAATCTGGCCGACGTGGTGCAGGCGCTGAACGCGCTGGGTGCGACACCGCAAGACCTGCTGTCTATTTTGCAGAACCTGAAAAGCGCCGGCGCCTTGCGCGCCGATCTTGAGATTATCTAGGGTGCAGTCATGACCGCTGTCAATTTTTTGCCTCGTCCCGCCCCGGAAGCTCTCTCCACGCTTCACAATACCCACCTGAATACACTTCAGGAACAGAGTGGTCGCCGTAGCCAGCATCCAAGTCGCTACGAAAAAGACGTGGCGCACCAGTTCGAGGCTTTGATGATTCAGCAAATGCTGAAACAGGTGCGACAAAGCTCCATGGGCTCGTTGCTCGATAGCGACCAGACCCGCATGGCACAAAGCATGCACGATGAAGAGATGGCCATGCAGCTATCGCGCCCCGGCATGGGGCTTGCCGAAGCCTTGCTGGACCAGATACGGGGCGGTGCTGCCATGCCTGAAGATGTGGATACAGAAATCGAGGACGATGCAGGCGCCACTCTGCTCAGTGCACTGGCCAACCTGCCCAACATGCGTAATCAGCTGGGAGAGTTGCACTTTGGTGATGCCGTCGATCCGGATGATGTCGAAGCGTCATCCATTTCTGAGCTAATTGATCTGCTGGCAGCGCCAGCGCATGCGATTGACCGGGTCAGTGGGGCAGTGCGAAAGGCGCCCGAGCATATTCACCGCTTTGTCGATCGCATGGCCGACGCCGCACGCCACGCAGCCACTGAGTCAGGATTGCCTGAGAAGCTCATCCTGGGTCAGGCAGCGCTTGAATCCGGCTGGGGCAAGCGTGAGATCCTGCACGAGGACGGCTCTACCAGTCATAACCTGTTTGGTATCAAGGCGACGGGAAACTGGCAGGGTGATGTCGTCAACATCATGACTACCGAGTTCCAGGATGGGGTGCCCAGAAAAGTACAGCAGCCTTTCAGGGCGTACGATTCGTATGACGAATCATTTGCTGACTATGCGCGTCTGCTGACACGCAATGACCGTTACAGCAAAGTCTTGGCGGCAGCCTCCGCTGAAGAAGCAGCCGAACGTATTCAAGATGCCGGTTATGCAACTGATCCGGGCTATGCCGACAAACTTATTTCCATCATGAGCTATTTTGATGGAGGGAAACGGTAGGGCTGCAGTGTAAGTGCCCGGACGGTGTAACCGGGCAGACAAGCACCCTGGGCAGCTAAAGCTTGCGGCCAGGATGCCGTAAACGACGCAGGTTACATCATGTGCGCACAGCACGGTTTTAAAGTGGAAAGGTTATGAATCTAGCCAACCTTGGTTTATCGGGCATGCTTGCTGCCCA
>DAHVSI010000168.1 GCA_027324645.1 Castellaniella sp.
GATACCTTCGAGGTGGGTTCTATTCTCAAGCCGTTTACGGCAGCCCTTGCCCTGGATAACAAGCGCATTGACGAAGACACGTTGTTTGAGACCGGCAACGGCACCTACCGTTATAAGGGTGCGGTGATCTCGGACGTGAGCAAAAACGGCACCATTACAGTGGCCGATATTCTAAAGCGCTCCAGCAATATTGGCATGACCATGATCTCCGAAAAGCTGACATCAGAAGAGATGTGGAGCAATTTCAACGCGTTGGGTTTTGGCCGTCCGCCCCAGACCAATTTCCCCGGGGTGGCTTCGGGACGGTTGCGACCATGGGAGCGTTGGCGCCCCATTGAGCGTGCCACGATGGCTTATGGGTATGGCTTGTCCGTTTCTTTGTTGCAAATTGCGCATGCCTATACCGCGCTGGCTCGGGATGGGGATATGGTGTCGCTCACGCTGCTAAAGCGCGAAGGGCAGGCGACCAGCGTACCCATATACCGTCCAGATACGGCCCAAGAGGTCCGGCACATGCTTGAGCGTGCCATAGGCAACGACGGCTCGCATCTGGCCCAGGTGCCCGGCTACCGGGCTGCAGGCAAAAGCGGCACAGCCCGCAAAATCATCGATGGGCAGTATGCGCAAGGGCGTTATCACAGCTCTTACGTTGGGTTTGCACCTGTGTCCGATCCTCGTATCGTCGTGGGCATCATGTTGGACGAGCCCAGCAATGGCGCCTATTACGGTGGCCGGGTTGCTGCACCGGTGTTTTCCGAGGTAACAGGACGGGCCTTGCGCCGGCTGGGTATTGAGCCCGATGCACCGGTCGAATCCATGGTGGCCGTTGACGCGGCAGGAGGCGCACAATGAACGCCTACGAAATCATAGGGTGGCTTGGGCGACACATTGATCGCATGGCCGACCTGTGCATGGATTCTCGCCAGATTCAGCCGGGTGATGTGTTTTTTGCGTGTCCCGGTGCGTCGGTCGATGGTCGCGATTTTATTGATGATGCAGTAGCGCGTGGCGCCGTGGCAATCATTGCCGAAGAGGGCGGGACCGACCGGCAGGCTGATGTGGACGTTCCGTATGCACAGGTACGCCGGCTCACGCATATTCTGGGCGAAGTGGCGCATCACTGGTATCGCGAGCCATCCCGCGCCGTGTCTGTTGTTGCCGTCACTGGTACAAACGGCAAGACTACCTGTGTCAACTGGATCGCCTCGGCACTGAATGCGCAAGGGCTGCCTTGCGGGACGATTGGCACGTTGGGTGTCATGTGTCCGGACGGGCAGCGCCTGGCGGGGGCATTGACAACGCCCGATATCCTGACCATGCATCGCAGCCTGGCCACGCTAAGGGATGCCGGGGCGCTTGTCGTGGCGCTCGAGGCATCCTCTATTGGTATTGATCAGGGCCGGCTGGACCATGTGCACATTGAAATTGCGGCACTCACAAACGTGTCGCACGATCACCTTGACTACCATGGCACATTTGACGCATACAAAGCGGCAAAAAGGCGCCTGTTTGGGTGGCCGCAGCTGGGCGCAGTGGTCATCAATATTGATGATGAGGTCGGGCGCGACTTCTGCGCTCAGTTGGACGAAGTCGTACCGATCACGTACTCCATTGATCCGTCCCGTCATGCCGACATTCAGGCATCAGAGATCGAGGCCAGCGGCTATGGATTAGTGTTCAACCTGCGTACGCCGCGCGGCCAGTCACAGTTGCTTACCCGTATGGTGGGTATTCACAATGTGTCGAACCTGCTTCTGGTTGCCGGTGTGTTGCGGCAACTGGGATGGGGCATGTCACGGACAGTGCGCGAATTGGGTGCGCTGGCGCCTGTGCAGGGACGCATGGAGGTTGTGGAGCCGCTGCCTTGCGGTCAGCACCAGCCCGTGCCCATGGTGGTTGTTGATTATTCCCATACACCCGATGCGCTTGAGCGGGCCCTGGAGGCACTTGACCATACAGCGCGGGCACGCGATGGCAGGCTCATTTGTGTGGTGGGGTGCGGGGGCGGCAGGGATGCCGACAAGCGCCCCATGATGGGGCGTGTTGCGCAGACTCATGCCAATCGTGTCGTTCTGACTAGCGATAACCCGCGCAATGAAGACCCAACTGCCATTATCGAACAAATGCGCGCGGGCATGGCCAGCACGGCTGATCTGGAAAACGCGTTTGCATCCGGAGCGCGGGTTGCCGAGCAGATAGAGGTCGAACCGTCGCGTTCGGACGCCATTCTGGGAGCTATCTGGTCTGCTGATGACAAAGACGTTATTTTGCTGGCTGGCAAGGGGCACGAGACCACGCAGGAGTTTGCGGACCGTGTCATTGTGTTCGATGACCGCCAATGGGCACAGCTTGCGCTTACCTGGCGCCGCGGCCTGACCCTATCGACCGATACGCGGTCGGTGGCCAGTGGGGAGCTGTTTTGGGCTCTGTCGGGTGAACGGTTTGATGGCCACGATTATCTGGAAACGGCTCGTCAGGCCGGGGCGTGTGCAGCAGTTGTTTCCAAGCCGGACCCCGATGTGGGCTTGGCCCAGATTGTTGTGCACGATACGCGGGCAGCATTAACAACCTGTGCCTCTGTATGGCGCAGGCAATTTGGCTTGCCCGTCATTGGCGTGACCGGCAGTAACGGCAAGACCACTACCAAGGAAATGATCGCCCATATTGTCCGGGCGTGGCAGGGTGAGGCCCACGTGCTGGCAACACGCGGCAACTTGAATAATGACCTGGGTGTGCCGATGACGGTTATGGGCCTGCGCGCCCCACACCAGGTTGCGGTGATTGAGATGGGCATGAACCAGCCCGGCGAGATAGCCAAGCTGGCGGCAGTGGCTCAGCCCACCATCGGCCTGGTCAATAACGCACAACGTGAGCATTTAGAGTTCATGTTGAATGTGGACGCTGTGGCAAAAGAAAACGGAGCCGTCCTGCAAAGCCTTCCGGCTGACGGGGTGGCGGTATTTCCTGCAGACGATACGTACACAGCGTGGTGGAAAGACATGGCTGCGGGCCGGACAGTGCTGACGTTTGGTTTTGATGCCACCGCACAGGTCTATGCAGATACTATCCATGCTCAGCCCAACTCGACAACCTTTACATTGCATGCGCCCGAAGGCAGCGACACCGTAACGCTGCGTGTCCAGGGACAACACAATTTGCGCAATGCCTTGGCTGCCGCAACGTGTGCCGTGGCAGCCGGTGCCCCACTGAATGCAATTGTGCGGGGCCTGGAGGCTTTTGATCCGGTTGCCGGTCGTACCCAGGCGTATGAGCTGGGCGACGGGCTCCAGCTTATTGATGATACCTACAACGCCAATCCGGATTCGGTGCGTGCGGCGATTGATGTGCTGGCATCTTTGCAGGGCCGGCGCATTCTGGTGCTGGGGGATATGGCAGAGGTCGGTGCTGATGCCGCCCTGGCGCATGCCGAGATGGGTGAGTACGCGGTTCAGCGCGGCATAGACGCGGTCCTGACGCTGGGCACTGATTCACAGCACGCGGCGCTGGCGTTTGGCGCCGGAGGGACGCACTTTGAGGCGCTTGACGATTTGCTGGAGACGCTGATCAGTCTGTGTCCTGCCAATATTCTGGTCAAGGGGTCTCGCAGCGCCCGCATGGAGCGCGTGGTCCAGGCCTTGGAAAAAACAATAGTAAAACATACTGAGGGGGATGGCGGTGCTGCTTGAACTTGCAAGATGGCTGGCTGATTCCCACTTCCGGGCTTTCGGCGTTTTTGAATACATCACCTTCCGGGCTGTGCTGGCCTGTGCGACGGCGCTGATCATCGGATTGTTTTCGGGCCCATGGGTCATTCGCCGGCTCACCGAGATGAAGATTGGGCAGGCGGTCCGCTCGTACGGCCCTGAGTCACACCTGCAAAAAACCGGCACCCCCACAATGGGCGGGGCTCTCATCCTTATAGGTGTGGGCATCAGCACGCTGTTGTGGGCAGACTGGACAAACCGGTTTGTCTGGGTCGTGTTGCTGGTGACGTTTGGGTTTGGGTCCATTGGCTGGATGGACGACTATAAAAAAGTCGTTCACCGTGACCCCGAGGGCATGTCCTCACGGCAAAAGTTTTTCTGGCAGGCATTGATTGGGGCAGTGGCCTCCATTTATCTGACGTTCGCCGTCTCGGCACCGGCTAATACCGAATTATGGCCGCTGTTTCGTGACTGGCTAATGAGCGGTTTCACGATGCCGTTGCCTGCTCGGGCCGACCTGATTGTGCCGTTTTTCAAGACCGTGAGCTATCCGCTTGGCGTGTTCGGATTTGTCGTGCTGACCTGGCTGGTCATCGTGGGCTCGAGCAATGCTGTCAACCTGACTGACGGGCTTGACGGTCTGGCCATCATGCCCACTGTCATGGTGGGTAGCGCCCTGGGAATTTTTGCTTACGTCGTGGGCCGGGTCGACTATTCCAAATATCTGTTGTTCCCCTATATCCCTGGTGCGTCCGAACTCATGGTGCTGTGCGCCGCTATTGGTGGTGCCGGGTTGGCCTTTCTATGGTTTAACGCGTATCCCGCACAGGTGTTCATGGGGGATGTGGGCGCGCTGGCGCTAGGCGGTGCGCTGGGCACCATAGCAGTCATCGTGCGTCAGGAAATTGTGCTGTTCATCATGGGTGGCGTGTTTGTTGCCGAGACCGTGTCCGTGATGATGCAGGTGGTCTGGTTCAAATACACCAAAAAACGATATGGAGAAGGCAGGCGAATCTTTCGTATGGCGCCGTTGCATCACCATTTTGAGGTCACCGGCTGGAAAGAGACTCAGGTGGTTGTACGGTTCTGGATTATCACGATGATGCTGGTATTGATTGGGTTGGCGAGTCTGAAATTAAGATGACGACTTACACGTTTCCTTCCGTGCGTACTGACGGTATCACTCTGGTGGCTGGCCTGGGTGAAACCGGCCTGGCTGCGGCGCGCTGGTGTCTGGAGCGCGGCGCCCCCGTTCGTGTGCTTGACACGCGGACGCAGCCCGCAGGCGCTGCCGCGTTAGAGGGTGTGGGTACTAGTGCAGCCCTAGAGTTGTGTCTTGGACAGACCAACTGGATAGAAGAACATTTGGTTGATGTGCACACGGTGGTTCTGAGCCCTGGGTTGTCACCACTGGCTGCACCAGCAAGTCACCTGATTGCGCATGCGCGCGAACGCGGCATT
>DAHVSI010000170.1 GCA_027324645.1 Castellaniella sp.
GCAAACAGGGTACTTACCGCAGGAATAGGTTATGTCTTTTACCGTTCAGGTCATTAACGATACGTTTGCGGTCAGCGGCCAGTTAAGTGCGGCTGACATGGCGGCCGTAGCGCAGGCGGGCTACCGCAGCGTGATTATCAACCGGCCCGATTTTGAGGCAGGGCCGCAACAGCCGGTGGCTGACGTTGTCATGCGCGCCGCCCACGAGGCGGGGCTTGTGGCCGAGTATCAGCCGGTGATCAGCGGGGCCCTGACGCAGGAAGATGCCAAACGTTTTGCGCAGTTGTATACCAGTCTGCCCAAGCCAATTCTTGCATACTGCCGCTCAGGAGGGCGCTGCTTCAATCTTTACCAGCTTTCCAGCCAGATTTGATCCGGCTCAATGATTGGGGATTCGCCCCACTGATTTTCCGTTGCAGACGGGTTAAGCTTGAAGTAATACATTAACCACAGGAAGTCCTGATCATGTTTAAAAAGATTCTGATTCCTACAGATGGCTCACCGCTGTCCGCACAAGCAGCTAACAAGGGCGTCTGCCTGGCGCGTGAGATCGGTGCCGAGGTCGTGGCGCTTTACGTCACCCAGCCCTTTGCGGCAACGGTAGGCTTTGACGGCATGGCAGCAGCTTATGCCATCACTGACGAGGACTACGACAAGACTGCCGCAGCCCAAGCCGAACAGTACGTCCAGTCCGTGCTGGACAGGGCCGAAACAGCCGGCGTTACCGCTACCAGCCGCGTGGTGTCCAACTTCAACGTGGCCGACGGTGTCGTGCAGGCTGCCCAGGACGAAGGGTGTGACCTGATCTTCATTGGCAGCCACGGCCGCAGCGGCCTGTCTCGCCTGTTGCTTGGCAGTGTCACCATCAAGGTGCTTAGCCTGGCCCGTACGGCCGTGCTGGTCTACCGCGTCAAGCCTGCAGAAAAAGCCTGAAAGCAGCCCTTCTCCCCGTGATGCAATGCAGGTTACCTCTTGCATAACGGGGTATCATGATGCCATGAGCCGAGTTATTCCTGTTATTCCCCTTACCGATACGTTCCAGCGCCCGCTGCGCGACCTGCGTATCTCTGTTACCGACCGCTGTAACTTTCGCTGCACCTATTGCATGCCGCGCGAAATTTTTGGTCCCGACCACGTATTTTTACCGCGCTCCCAATTGCTCGATTTCGACGAGATCACACGTTTTGCACGGATCGCCGTTGAAAATGGTGTACGAAAAATCCGCCTGACGGGTGGTGAGCCCTTGCTGCGCAAAAATATCGAAACACTGGTGGGCATGCTGGCTGCCTTGCGCACGCCCGATGGCGAGCCCATTGACCTGACCTTGACGACTAACGGTACTTTGCTGGGCAAAAAGGCGCACGCCCTTAAACAGGCCGGCCTGAATCGGGTAACCGTCAGCCTGGACGCCCTGGATGAGACCATCTTTGCCAACATGAGCGACAGCGGCGTCAGCGTCAAAACGGTGTTGGCCAGCATTGACCAGGCGGCCCAGGCCGGCCTGACGCCAGTCAAGGTCAACATGGTTGTCAGAAAAGGGATCAATGATCATCAAATACTACCCATGGCCCGCTACTTCCGTGGCACGGGGCATATCTTGCGCTTTATCGAGTATATGGACGTTGGCGACAGCAACGGATGGAATTTTGATGAGGTCGTCACGGGTGCCCAGATTATCGACACGGTAGCCAGCGAGTTCAGTCTTGAGCCTCGCGACCCTGACTATCGGGGCCAGGTTGCCAAAGCCTGGCGCTATACCGATGGGCAGGGCGAGATCGGCGTTATTACCAGCGTGTCACAGCCCTTCTGTGGGGACTGCACCCGCCTCAGGCTATCGCCTGAAGGCCGGCTGTTCACCTGTCTGTTTGCTTCTTCCGGACACGATATCCGCGACATGCTTCGCGCCGACCTGCCCGACCAGGAAGTTCTGGGGCGTCTGGCCTCCGTCTGGGGGGCGCGCACCGACCGCTATTCAGAGCACAGGGGCGAACAAACAGAAGACGGTACCCGCAAAAAAATTGAGATGAGCTACATTGGCGGATAGGCTTGTCCAGGCCACGATTCCCTATCACGATGTGTCGGGCCTGGTTCTGGCCGGCGGGCAAGGCCGGCGCATGCAGGATCCGTCCCGTCCTACCGTAGAAAAAGGCTTGATCAAACTGCACGGCAAACCCCTGGTAGCCTGGGCCGTAGCAGGCCTACCCAGTGGTCTGGCGCAGGTTTATATTAGTGCCAATCGGCAGCAGGCAGCCTACAGTCAGTATGGCACTATTGTTTCTGACCACCCTGACGAGGGGCACGATGCTGGGCCGCTGGCGGGTATTGCGAGCGTGCTGCGCCAGATTAGGACGGAGTGGTTGCTGGTTGTGCCGGTCGATGTGCCGTTTGCGCCACACGACTGGTGGCGGCCCTTGTTCCAGGCATCAGCATCTACACCGGCAACAGTGTTTTATGTGCAGGCCGGGCGTGCGCAGCCACTATTCATGTTAATTCATCAACGCAGCTTGCCTGCGCTGCAGGCGTATCTGCGTGCCGGTGGCAGGCAGGTGATGGCCTGGGTGCAACAGCATGGTCAGGCCATCTCTGTTCAGGCGCACGATGACCAGGCGTTCTTTAATGTCAATACACCGGCCAATCTGGACAGCCTGAAAAACCGTTACGCCAAACACTCCGCCAGTTCGTAAAACGTGATTGTGTCCCCGTCAGCTATGCTGCTGTCAGCAGGCACGCGTGCCAGTGCGTTAGCCCAGGCAAGGGAGTTGATAATCGCCGAACCCTGATCAGTGTGCGGCTCGATTGTTGGCATGGCATCAGACTGGCCGTGTACCCGAACCCGCAAGAACTCTTCGCGGCTGCCACCCAGTGTGCGTGTTGTGGCCAGACGACCGTAGCGGGTAGAGGGCAAGACAGTATGGCGGCCCTGCATGGTGCGGATTAGCGGGGCAACCAGCAGCGCAAACACAACATAGGCGGATACCGGATTACCAGGCAGGCACACAATTGGCTTGTTTTGAGCGTGGGCCAATGCCACAGGCCGTCCAGGCTTCATGCGCACCCGCCACAAATCCATGGTGCCACCCATTTGTTCGATGGTGGGTTTGACCAGGTCTTTGTCGCCCACCGAGACACCGCCAACGGTAAGGACCAGATCGCACTCATCAAGCAGTGTTTGAAACGCCTTGGTAATGGCTTCGGGGGTGTCGACTGCGTGCAGGACGCGATGGGGCTTGGCCCCCAGTCTGGCAATCAGGGCCGCGAGCATAGGGCTATTGGAGTTGTAAATTTGCTCGGGTGTACGTGGCTGCCCTGGCTGAGCCAGTTCGTCACCTGTGGTAAGCAGGCCAATTTTAAGCGATGCGAACACAGTAACCGTCGCCATGCCCTGTGATGCAAGCAGGGCTATTTCGCCCGCATCCAGTTTGGTGCCGGCGGCGATCATTTCTGTGTTTGCGCGGACGTCCTCGCCCTGGTAGCGCACATGAGACCCTTTTGTTGGTGCTTGATTGATCGTGATCTGCTCATTGGCTTCAGTGACGTTTTCCTGCATGACAACTGTATCGGCACCTTCCGGCATGACGCTACCGGTATACAGCCGGATGGTCTTGCCGGGCTCAAGCGCTTCAGGCGTATCGCCAGCGTAGCAGCGCTGCTGTATGGGCAGCGAGCCGCCGGCCTGATAGTCTGCATGCCGGATGGCATAGCCGTCCATGGCGCTATTGTCTGATGGCGGCAAATCGAGCGTGGCCGTCACGGACTGGGCCAGAATGCGACCGTGGCATTCAGTCAGGGGAACCTCTTGTGTCGTGGTTGGGGCAGGGCCGGCAGCAGCCAGACGGGATTGTGCGGTATCGAAATCAAGCATGGTCGCAATCAAAAAATAAATAATCCAGGGCCGCGGAAGCGGGCGTAGCAAATTTAGGCAAAAAGCGTTGCGAAGTTGCAGGGGCGCTGGCGGTTGTCAAGCTGGGGACGGATGATCTCGTCCCATGCCAGGCGGCAGGCTCCGGTGGAGCCCGGCAGGCAGAATACGACTGTATTGTTGGCCAGGCCGGCTATGGCGTCGGATTGCAATGAGGCGCTGCCTATGTCTCGATACGACAGGTGTCGGAAGAGTTCCCCGAACCCCGTGATGACCTGATCAAACAAGGGGGTGACCGCCTGCAGGGTGGACTTGCCGTGTCCATAGCCCGTGCCGCCATTGGTGATAATGACCTGGATGCCGTCATCTACGATCCAGTTGCACAGTGCCTGGCGGATAGCCCAGCGTTCGTCCGGAACGATAGTGCGGGCTGCGCCGCGGTGGCCGTCGTCGGTGATGGCCTGTACCAGGTAATCCCCTGATGTGTCGGTATGTTCCGTGCGTGAATCAGAAACCGTCAGGATGGCGACGTTAAGCCGTATGCGCTGTTCAGCCTGGTCAGTGAACGGTTGTGTGGCAGATTTCATGAAGCCTGTTCCTTATCTTGCGCAGTTGAGGGTTGTTGCTGCCAGCTGGCGGTGCGGCGCGCATCAGATTCGCGTTGTTGTACCCAGAACTGTTTGCCGGAGTCGAGCGTTTCGCGCTTCCAGAATGGGGCACGTGTTTTAAGCGTGTCGATAATGTATTCACAGGCCTGAAAGGCCTGGCCGCGGTGGGCACTGGCCACCCCCACGTAGACGATTTGTTCGGTGTGATGCAGTTCGCCGGTGCGGTGCACGACCTCGCAATCCAGAATATTCCAGCGCTGCATGGCAGTCTGGCATAGATTGGTGATTTCGCGCTCGCACATGCCGGGATAATGGTCCAGAAACAGCGTGTGTGTTGGTGCGTCCGGAGTATAGTCGCGCACGTAGCCAATAAACGTGACAACAGCACCGGCCTGGCCGGCAGTACGCTGGCGCAGGTTGCTGGTAAGCGCGGCGGTGTCAAAATCTTGCGTTTGTACCGTAACACGCGGCGGCGAAAGGGTTGCAGTCTGTGCAGGTGCGTTCACATTACCCTCCTGTGACCGGTTCGAATACCGCTACCTCGTCACCAGGCTGGATCTGTGCCGAAGGGGTGGCATGATACTGGTTAATGGCAACCTGCAATCGTGAGACGGGCGCTAGCTGCGGATAGCGGCTTTCAAGCTGCGCCAGCCAGTCGCTGGCCGTGACTGGAGCCTCCAGCGGCCATGCTTCTTCGCGTAGCTGGGTGAGCTCGGCTACCTGGGCAAAGTATCGGACGTTAATCGTTGTGCCAGTCGCCACTTTTGCCTCCTGTTTTGGATTGAAGCTGTATTTGCTCGACCACAATGCCTTTGTCTGCTGCCTTGCACATGTCATAAATGGTGAGCGCGGCAACCGAGCACGCCGTCATGGCTTCCATTTCGACGCCGGTTTGATAAACCGTGCGGCAGGTGGCGTTGATATCAACCAGACAGTCGTCGGGCTGCAGGGAAAAGTCAATGCTGACCGAGCTTAGCGGCAGACTATGACATAATGGGATTAATTCGGCGCAGCGTTTGGCGGCTTGTATGCCTGCGATACGGGCAGTGTTTAATACATCGCCCTTGGCATTGGCAGCGGCTTCAAGCAGCCTGAATGCCGGTTCCCCCATCCGTACGCGCCCACGAGCAACTGCGGTACGCGCCGTAGCTTGTTTATTGCCAATATCCACCATATGGACCTTACCGGTTTCGTCCAGGTGGGTAAGAACTGCATCGGCCATGCGTCAGGTTTCCTGTGTTTGACTATAAGAGTGTTGTGTCGAGCCGACGACCACGGGAGCAGCCGCTAACAAATGTGCCGCTGGCCGCCTGTCGTCTATCAGTAACGTTCCCTGACATCGTATCATTGAGGCTGGGCCTGCAGGAACGCTATCCTCTTCAGTGCGTCACCCGCAGACGACTTCCTCTGCGATAAATCAAGGCCCGACCACGTCGCCATACATATTGTTACACACGCCCGTCGGCCGCCCTGGCCGGACCTGTGGCGTGTGTTCCCCTATTTGTATATAGCTGTTTATTAATGCCACGCCTTAGTGGATAGATTGTTCAGGTGCTCCATGCAGAAAACTTTGGGTGCATTCTTTTCGTTGTATCTGGCTACGCTTGTGCTGCTTATAGGCTCTGGGCTGTTCAATACCTTCATGGGTGTGCACCTGACAGACCAGAACGTGTCAGAGACATGGGTAGGCGCCATGATCGCGGCCTATTACCTGGGGCTGGTGTTTGGTGCCCGGAAAAGTCACAAACTCACTATTGGGGTGGGCCATATCCGTGCCTATGCCGCCAGTGCCGCTATTGCCACCACGGCCATCATGGCTCAAGCGCTTATAGACAACCTGTGGGTATGGCTGGGTTTGCGCTTTGGGGCCGGTCTGGCCATGGTCACACAGTTTGTGGTGCTGGAAAGCTGGCTGAATGAGCAGACAGAAAACGAATCGCGCGGGGTGGTGTTTGCATTCTATATGCTGGTGTCAGGGGTCGGGACGGTTTTTGGTCAGCTCTCGCTGACAGTATTCGAGCAGATGACTTACAAGCCACTGATTTTTGTTGCCATGTGTTTTGTGATGAGCCTGGTGCCCGTTGCTCTGACACGCCGCATTCACCCGGCGCTGCAGGTTCCGGCTCCGCTGGCGTTTCGTTACTACATGGCGCGTGTGCCGCTGTCCATGACAGTATTGTTCATTGCGGGGCTTATTACTGGCGCGTTTTATGGGCTGGCCCCCGTCTATGCATTGCATCAGGGTCTGGACAGCGCCCAGGTAGCCCTGTTTTTAGCCGTGTCTGTGGCGGCCGGGCTTATTGCCCAGTGGCCTTTGGGATGGCTGGCCGACCGTATCAGTCGCGTTCTCATGATACGCATCAATTCGCTGATTTTGATGATACTTGCCATCGGCTTATGGGGATGGATCAGTTTCCCATTTTGGGCGCTGCTGGCTTTTTCCGCTGTGCTGGGCGCGTTGCAGTTTACGCTCTACCCACTGGGCACGGCCTTTGCCAATGACAATGTGGATCCGGAACGTCGCGTCGGTCTTAGCGCTGTTGTCTATATGCTGTATGGGCTGGGAGCGTGTCTGGGGCCACTGGCGGCTGGTGTGCTGATGCGGTATTTCAGCAGCGGTGTGTACTTCATGTTTGTGTCGGGCTGTTCGGCTGTTCTTGTTTTGGTGGTCAGACAAAAAAAGGTCAAGGGTCAGCACGTTAGTGAGGATGCCCCAACGCAATATGTGCCCATGCCGGAAAGTCCACAAAGTTCAACGGTGGTTGCATCGCTCGACCCGCGTGTCGATGCCGAGGCTGATGTGTCGCACGAGCCGGTACCTGAAGAAGAGATGGACCCTGCTATCTTGGAATCAGCAACACAATCGCCATGATCGCCAGCACAATACCCAGTATGTTCAGGGCACTTAGGCGCTCTTTGAACAGGCCCGCGCCAATCAGCGACGCACCGGCTATGACGCCAATGTTCATGGCTGAAAACACCAGGGCCGGGTTATCCGGAAATTGCTGATGGGCACGAATGTAGAAATAAATATTGCCAAAGT
>DAHVSI010000051.1 GCA_027324645.1 Castellaniella sp.
ATGGCCAGAATGGCCCGCTTGCCTGGAGTTTGCCGGCTTTCGAAAAATACCTGATTGGACAAGGCCGCGAGTGGGAACGCTATGCCTGGATCAAGGCACGTGTACTGCCCTGCCAGGCCTTTACCGACAGCCAGCCACACCAGCTGGCGCAACGGTTCGAGACATTACGACAACCCTTTGTTTACCGCAACTACCTTGATTTTGATGCCATGGCATCGTTGCGCACCCTGCGGGAGCGCATCCGGGAAAACTGGGAGGAGCGTGCCAGAGCGCGGTCCGGGGTGGACAAAACACACAATATCAAACTGGGCGACGGGGGCATCAGGGAAATTGAGTTTGTGATCCAGCTTAACCAGCTGATCCGTGGTGGCCGAATGCCCTCCCTGCAGCAGCGCGGGTTGCATGCCGCCCTGTACAAGCAGCGTAAGGCCAAGGTGCTGCCCATGGATACGGCACAGCATCTGGAAGAAGCCTACTTTTTTCTGCGCCGGGTAGAACACATGCTGCAATACCGTGAAGATGAACAGACGCATCTTTTGAGCAAGCTCGACGAGCAGCGTGCCGGGCTGGCCCACGCCATGGGGCTGGATGTTGATGCTTTTGAGGAAAAACTGGCTGCGCACCGGCGGTTTGTATCCCGGAGTTTTCAGCAAGCCTTTCGGCTCGCGGGCATGGAAATCGATGAGGACTCTGACGCACAAGTGCTGTTTACGGGGGATAACGAGCCCGTGATGCCTGATGCCATGGACTCGATGCCATCCCGGGATCATGCCCTAACGGAACAAAGCCATCGTGATCTGCAAGCCATGCTGGATAGCCCCCGCATGCAGGCATTGCCACGGCACAGCCAACAACGGCTGCATAAATTGGTTCCGGCAATGAAACAGGCTGCCGGCAAATGCCCGAACCCGGATGTCACGCTGACACGGCTACAACATTTTATTGAACACATTGCCCCGCGCAGCGCTTATCTTGCCCTGCTGGCCGAATACCCGGTAACAGTCAAACGCCTGGCCCAACTGGTCAGCGCCAGCCCCTGGGCAGCACAATACCTCACGCAATACCCACTACTGCTGGATGAGCTGATTGCGTGGCGCACCCTGCTTGCCCCACCCGATTTTGATGCTCTGGCCCACCAGCTTGGCGAAGAGTTGGACGCCAGCGTTTTGCCCGACGGCACCCCC
This sequence comes from Castellaniella sp., assembly GCA_027324645.1. Taxonomy (GTDB): domain Bacteria; phylum Pseudomonadota; class Gammaproteobacteria; order Burkholderiales; family Burkholderiaceae_B; genus JAJYRX01. Next base: position 1,185 of record DAHVSI010000051.1, read on the forward strand.
GATGTCGAGCAACAGATGAACCGCATGCGCGACATGCAACATCAGGTGACCTTTAGATTATTGGCGCAGGACCTGGCAGGCACGATTACGGTCGAGGAGCTGGCTGATCATTTGTCGGCGCTGGCAGACTACCTGCTGGCAGAGACCATCAAACGAACCTGGCCCCTGGTACAACCCCGACAAAGCGCACCACACGGCCGGCACCCCCATACCGCCAACGCCCACACCCCATCCGGCAGCGCCCTGGCCAGCCCGGCATTTGCCGTGATTGGCTACGGCAAACTGGGAGGCAAGGAGCTAGGCTATGCGTCGGACCTGGACCTGGTCTTTTTGTACGATGACCACGGTGGCGAGGATAGCGTGCGCTATACCCGTCTGGGCCGAAGAATGAGCACCTGGCTTTCAACGCTGACCTCATCGGGCCGGCTATACGACGTAGACCTGCGCCTCAGACCCGACGGCGAGGCGGGCTTGCTGGCCGTCACCATTGATGCGTTTGAGAACTACCAGACGCGCCAAGCCTGGACCTGGGAACACCAAGCCATTACCCGGGCCAGGTTTGTTGCGGGCGACCCCGCCATTGGCGCACGGTTCGAGGCGGTACGGAAAAGCGTGCTGCTGCAGGTCCGTGATCCGCTTACTCTGAAGCAGGATATTCGCGCCATGCGCCGCCGTATGAGCGCCGGCCACCCCAACCCCACCCCTGACTTTGATATCAAGCACGATCGCGGGGGTATGGTAGACATCGAATTCATCACCCAATATCTTGTTTTGTGCCATGCACGCACCCACCCGGTGCTGCTGGGCAACCTGGGGAATATTGCCTTGCTGGGGCTGGCGGCAAATGCCGAACTGATTCCCCAGGAACTGGCGCAGCAGGTTGCCAGAGCGTACCGCCGTTACCGCCGCCTGCAGCATAGCCTGCGGCTGCAGGGTGCCAGCCGTGCGCGTACCCAAAACACCACACTGACACAGGAACGCCAGGCTGTACAGAAGCTATGGACACTGGTTCTGGGCGACGATGAGCCGTAACACGCCAGGTTGTGTGCTGCTTATAGGCCGGGCCCTTTCCAGCAGCGGCGTCCCCTGTCTAAAATGGTGGCTATATACCTGAAACGATTATCTTATTTTGGCTGCTTATGTCTGATTATCAACGCCCTGTCCTGACACTACCCGACAACCGGAAAAAGGTGCTCATGCACTCGTGCTGCGCCCCTTGTTCTGGCGAAGTCATGGAGGCCATGGCCGCCTCAGGCATCGACTACAGTATCTATTTCTACAACCCAAATATCCACCCGGACCGAGAATACGAAATTCGTAAAAACGAAAACATCCGGTTTGCCGAAAAACACGGCATTGAGTTTATTGATGCCGACTACGACCGGGATAATTGGTTCGACCGCATACGGGGTCTTGAAAACGAACCCGAACGCGGCATACGATGCACCGTCTGCTTTGATATGCGGTTCGAGCGCACGGCGTTATACGCACATGAAAACGGTTTCGATACCATTACCAGTTCGCTGGGTATTTCACGTTGGAAGGACATGGATCAGATCAATCGCAGTGGTATGCGCGCGGCCGAGCGCTACCCCGACCTGATTTACTGGACCTACAACTGTCGCAAAGGCGGTGGCTCGGCCCGCATGATCGAAATCAGCAAACGGGAACACTTTTACCAGCAGGAATACTGTGGCTGCGTGTTCTCGCTGCGCGACACAAACCGTTTCCGTCGCTCACGCGGGCGCGACCGTATCCAGATAGGCGTCAAATTCTATGGCAAGGACGACATCACCCGCAATCCGCCGCCCTCGCCTGTTGATGCATCAAAAAAGTAAGCCTTGGACGTTTCTTACTGCAAAGTACGCGTAAAGCTGAACTCGCCATTGACCCAGTCGACCGGGACCACGTCTTTAGGACCAAACTGGCCTTCAATGATCAACTTGGCGACCGGGTTTTCAATGTGCTGCTGAATGGCGCGCTTAAGCGGCCGCGCCCCAAAGACCGGATCAAAGCCGGCCCGTGCCAGCTGCGCAACCGCAGCGTCCGTCACGACCAGTTCCATGTCGCGTTCAGCCAGGCGTTCGGCCAGACGTTCTAGCTGAATGCGGGCAATGGCAGCAATATTTTCTTCTGCCAGCGCGTGGAAGACCACGACCTCGTCGATGCGGTTAAGAAATTCTGGACGGAAATGCGTTTTGACCTCTTCCCAGACCACTTCCTTGATGGACTCATAAGGCTGCCCGGCCATGCTCTGGATATGTTGTGAACCCAGGTTGGACGTCATGATGATCACCGTATTCCGGAAATCCACCGTGCGCCCCTGGCCATCGGTCAGCCGGCCATCATCCAGCACCTGCAACAGCACGTTGAACACGTCTGGATGCGCCTTTTCGACCTCATCGAGCAGAATCACACTATAGGGTTTGCGACGTACGGCTTCAGTCAGGTAACCGCCCTCTTCATAGCCAACGTACCCCGGGGGCGCCCCGATCAGCCGCGCAACAGAGTGCTTTTCCATGAACTCACTCATGTCAATGCGTATGAGCTGTTCTTCGGAGTCGAACAGGAAGCTGGCCAGCGCCTTGGTCAGTTCGGTCTTGCCCACACCCGTGGGGCCAAGAAACAGGAATGACCCATCGGGACGTGCAGGATCGGCCAGGCCTGACCGCGCTCTGCGAATGGCGTCTGCGACCAGCGTGACGGCCTCATGCTGGCCCACAACACGAGTTTCAATCGCCTCTTCCATTTCGAGCAGTTTGGTGCGTTCTCCTTGCATCATTTTGGCTACCGGGATCCCGGTAGCGCGTGATACAACCTCAGCGATCTCTTCGGCACCAACTTCGGTGCGAAGCAACCGCGGCTGATCATCATCTTCCACGGAGTTCTTGGCAGCTTCAGCAGCCTGCAGACGATTCTCAAGTTCTGGCAAACGGCCATATTGCAGCTCAGCCAGCTTGTCATACTGCCCGCGACGCTGTGCTTCGGCCATTTCGGCCCGTAAATGGTCAATTTCTTCCTTGACTGTCTGCGAGCCCTGGACTGCTGCTTTTTCGGCCTTCCAGACTTCCTCGTAGTCGTTGTATTCGCGCTGCAAGGCTTCTAGCTCTTGCTCGATGGCCTCAAACCGGCGCATTGACCCTTCGTCCGTATCGCGACGCACGGCCTCGCGCTCAATCTTGAGCTGAATGATGCGTCTGTCCAGCCGGTCCATGACCTCGGGCTTGGAATCAATTTCCATACGAATCCGGGCGCCTGCCTCGACGATCAGATCGATCGCCTTGTCTGGCAGGAAGCGGTCGGTAATGTATCGATGTGACAGCTCGGCAGCTGCAACAATGGCCGGGTCGGTGATGGCCACACCGTGGTGCAGTTCGTAACGCTCCTGCAAACCGCGCAAAATGGCAATTGTTGAGGCCACGTCAGGCTCGTCAATCTGTACCTTCTGGAAGCGGCGCTCCAGGGCGGCGTCCTTTTCAATGTACTGTCGGTACTCGTCAAGGGTGGTGGCCCCAATACAGTGCAGCTCGCCACGAGCCAGTGCGGGCTTCAACATGTTCCCCGCATCAATGGCGCCTTCGGCTTTGCCAGCGCCAACCATCGTGTGCAGCTCGTCAATGAACACAATGTTTTGTCCGTCGTCCTGCGATAATTCTTTCAGGACGGCTTTCAGGCGTTCTTCGAATTCCCC
>DAHVSI010000173.1 GCA_027324645.1 Castellaniella sp.
GGCAGATGCTAGCGAGCCAAAAACGGCCTTTTGGCATAGTCATCAATGTAAGCCACCTGGCCCCGTTTCAAACGTCCTATGTACCGGCAATTCCCGCGTCATTTCCATGATTGCCCGGCCTCGACCAACCTGTTGTTGCCCTTGATAGACCTATAAGAGGTCCAAAAATGGTGTTTTTCGACGCTTGGTCGTACGCGATCTGGCGCGATAATGCACACTTGCTCAAGGTATTGTTTTGTCTTTTTCCGTTTCAATTATCAGGTTGTCAGTTTTACACATGGTTAACAAAGCCAGTGACCGGCATACACTGCCGCGGGGTCACCAATGAGCCAGCCTGCTGCCCTGCTGGCCCGTCTGCCCGACTTGTCCAAACCCGCCGAGTGGCCGCGACCCATGCAAATGGCCGTCGCCGCCGCCGTTGTCGCCCTGTTCGCGGTGGCCCTCATGTGGACCCGCACGGCAGACTACAAGGTGTTGTTCTCTGACCTGGCTGACCGGGATGGCGGTGCCATCGTGACGTCGCTTAACCAGATGAACATCCCGTACGAATTTGCGGAGGACGGATCAGCCATACTGATTCCCGGCGACAAAGTATATGAAACCCGCCTGCGCCTGGCCGAGCAGGGCCTGCCGCGCAGCGGAGAATCCGGCTTTGAATTGCTTGATAAAACACGTTTTGGTGCTAGCCAGTTCACCGAGCAGGTCAATTATCAACGCGCCCTGGAAGGTGAACTGGGTAGCTCGGTCGAAGCGCTCAGCTCGGTGCAGTCGGCACGAGTCCATCTGGCCATTCCGCGCGAATCCCTGTTTGTCCGCGATCGCCAGCCGCCAACGGCATCTGTCCTGGTCAACCTTTACCCTGGCCGAAGCCTGAGCGACACGCAAATCTCGGCGATCACCTGGCTGGTGTCATCCAGCGTACCGCACCTTGAGGCCGACCAGGTATCGGTGGTCGACCAGAATGGTCGTCTTATGACCAACAACGGGGGCGAACTGGGCGGATCCATTTCCGAACGCAACCTGGTGTTCGATATTGAGCAGCGTGCCACGGAACGCATCCTGACACTGCTGACACCTCTGGTGGGCAGTGGCAACGTCAAGGCGCAGGTTAGCGCCGATGTAGACTTTTCGGAACACGAGCAGACCTCCGAAACCTATGGGCCCAATCAGGAGCCAGGCCGCGCAGCTGTACGCAGCAAACAGCTTAGCGATTCCAGCAAACACGACGACACACCTGCCGAGGGCGTACCGGGCGCACTAACTAACGAACCCCCGGCTGACCCCGTCGCCCCCCTTGTCAATCCTGGCGCTGTACCGGCAGACGATGTACCACCCCAACCCGGCGGGGCACAGCAGCAACAACAGCAACAGCAAGATCCGCAACAAACTGGGCCGGGCTACCAGATCCTGTCCGGCGATCCGGACGTAATGCGCTCACTGGCCAGCCGCAAGCATGACGAAACGGTCAACTACGAAGTAGACCGCACCATCACGCACACCAAGGGGCCGGCCAGCCTGTTGAAGCGCATGTCAGCCGCCGTGGTGGTCAATTACCAAAGTGTGGACGGCGAGGCCGAGCCATTGTCTGACGAAGAGCTGGCCAAGCTGGAGCGGCTGGTTGAACAGGCGATTGGCTTTGATCCGCAACGCGGCGACACAATTAGTGTGATCAACAGCGCCTTTACCGAAAGCGATACGTACTCGACGCCTGTGTGGGAAAACCCGGTTTATATCGATCTGGCCATGAAAGTGGGCCGTTACCTGTTACTGATTCTGGCTGCATGGCTGGTATGGCGCAAGGTATTGCGGCCTATCGTCACTGCTCAGACCCAGCAAATGAGCGTGCCCGCCGGACCTTCGGCAGAACTGCAGGAAGAAATTGATCGAGCAGCTGAGGCCAAGCGACGCGCGTCCGAACTGAACCGCTACGAAGACAATCTGCAGGCCGCACGCACCCTGGCAGACCAGGACCCGCGCGCGGTCGCCATGGTCGTTCGTTCCTGGATGGAAAAAGATGGAAACCGCTGACAAACATATTGAGCAATGCGCCATTCTGATGCTGTCACTGGGCGAAGACGCGGCAGCTGAAGTATTCAAATACCTGTCTCCGCGTGAGGTTCAGCGTATTGGCTCGGCCATGGCCAATCTCAGCAAAATCACCCGGGGTGATGTAGACCAGGTGCTGGAAAACTTCCGTCAGGAGGCCGACCAGTTCATGGCGGTCACCCTGGGCTCGGACGACTATATTCGCTCCGTGCTCACCAAGGCCCTGGGTACGGACCGTGCGGCAGGCCTGATTGAGGATATTCTTGAGGCCAGCGACGGCTCGGGCGGCATCGATGCCCTGAACTGGCTGGACCCAGCCGGTGTGGCCGAGCTTATCCAGGATGAACCCCCCCAGATTATTGCAACCATCCTGGTGCACCTTGAGCGCGACCGCGCATCGGCCGTAGTTGAACTGCTTAACGAACGCATCCGCACCGACGTGTTGTTGCGGGTAGCCACGTTTGGGGGCGTCCAACCGGCAGCACTGCAAGAGCTCACTGAAGTGCTCAACGATGTGCTCTCTGGCCAGAGCATCAAACGCAGCAAAATGGGTGGCGTGCGCGCTGCAGCCGAAATCATCAATTACATGAGCACGTCTGAAGAAGAATCCGTTGTGTCCGCATTGCGAGACATCGACAACGATCTGGCAGACGATATCGTCGAAGAAATGTTTGTGTTTGAGAACCTCGTGGATCTTGAAGACTCGGCCATTCAGCTCATTTTGCGTGAAATCGATATCAACCTGCTGACCATTGCCCTCAAGGGCGTGCCACAAGAGCTCACTGACAAGTTCATGAAGAACATGTCCAACCGGGCAGCTGAAATGCTGCGCGATGACCTGGAAGCGCAAGGGCCCATCCGGATCTCACGGGTCGAGACCGAACAAAAAGCGATTTTGCAGGTTGCCCGAAATCTGGCTGAAAGCGGTGCCTTTACCCTGACTGGCGGCGGAGACGATTATGTCTGATGCATCCAGGCAACGCCCCCGACGGCGCGCGGACCACAACACTGCCGCGAACACGTGGCAGCGCTGGATTCCCGAGCCCATCCGGCCACCCCAGACTGAGCCCGCCTCCGCCGATATCCCCCGGGCCACGGCTGCCGACCTTGAGCGCGCAGCGCGGCAACGCCGGGCGGCGCTGGAACAGGCACGCGAGGCCGCCATCCAAACCGGGCATGACGAAGGCTATGAAGCCGGCCATGCCAAGGGCCATAAAATCGGCCACGCAGCCGGTCAGCAACAAGGCTATAAGGAAGGTTTTGACCAGGGCCAACGAGAAGGTCGAGACCAGGGCATGGAGCAGATCAGGCAAGCTCAGCAAACCCTGGATGACCTGATCACGTCGTGCGCTGCATCGCTGACCACGATTGAAGAAGACATGGGTCAGGCAATGATCCGCCTGGCAGTGCATATTGCCCAGCAAGTGGTGCATAGCACTGTCCAGACCCAGCCCGAAAAACTGCTGGACCTTATTCGCGACGTTGTGACGCTTGAAGCGGAACCGGACACGCCCATACAGCTATCCGTCCATCCCGACGACCTGCCGCTGGTCCAGGACAGTATTGACAGCAACCCGGAACGCAGCGCATGGCGAGCCGTGGCTGACGACGGCATCACGCAGGGCGGATGCCATATCAGTACACCGCTGGGCGACATTGACGCCACGCTGGAAACACGCTGGCAGCGTGTCATTGCGACCCTGGGAGAACGGTAATGCCGGACAGCCAGTCCACGCCACTGGCCTCCACACACGACCGGTGGCTTGCGCTCATGGACAGCGCCATGCACCGCGTGGAAAGCCGCCGTGCATGGCGCGTGAGCGGCCGCATCACGCGGGCTACCGGCCTGGTGCTCCAGGCTACCGGGCTAAGACTGGCCGTCAATGCGGCCTGCCGCATTGAGGTATCCGCCACGCTTGATCGCTGGGCTGATGCCGAAGTGGTCGGGTTTCACGATGGCACGCTATACCTGATGCCTCACGCCGATATCTCGGGCCTGCTGCCCGGAGCGCGCGTGGTACCGGCCGAGCCTGACGTGCATCATAGACTGCCGCTACCCCGGTTTGCGCGCGATGTGGCACAGCCAATCAGTTTGCAGTCCCGCCATCTGCCAGTAGGCCACGCCTTGCTGGGCCGGGTGGTCAATGGAGCCGGTCAGCCGCTTGACGATCTGGGTCCCCTGAGCGATGCGCGCTGGGCGCCGCTGGCCACCGTATCGGTCAACCCCATGGACAGACAGCCCATCGATACCGTTCTGGACGTAGGCGTGCGGGCCATCAATGGCCTGCTAACGGTAGGGCGTGGCCAGCGCATGGGTCTGTTTGCAGGATCCGGGGTGGGTAAAAGTGTCCTGTTGGGCATGATGGCCCGCTACACCAAGGCCGACGTCATTGTGGTGGGCCTGATTGGCGAGCGCAGCCGGGAGGTCAAGGAATTCATCGAGCAAAATCTGGGTGAAGAAGGCCTCAAACGTGCCGTTGTGGTGGCTGCGCCGGCCGATGTCTCTCCGCTGCTCCGTCTGCAGGGCGCCGTATACGCCACAAGACTGGCCGAAGAGTTTCGTGATCAGGGGCTAGATGTATTGCTGATCATGGACTCACTGACCCGTTATGCCATGGCCCAGCGCGAGCTGGCCCTGGCAATTGGCGAGCCACCGGCAACAAAAGGCTATCCGCCGTCTGTATTTGCCAAGCTCCCCGCACTGGTCGAACGAGCTGGAAATGGTGCGATGACCAGTAACGGTCGCGCTGGCTCTATCACCGCTTTCTATACCGTCTTGACCGAGGGCGACGACCAGCAGGACCCTATTGCCGATTCGGCCCGCGCCATTCTGGACGGTCATGTCGTCCTATCTAGACGGCTGGCCGAAGCCGGCCACTACCCGGCCATTGACGTTGAGGCCTCAATTTCTCGTGTGATGACCGCGGTGGTGCCCCACGAGCAGTTTCAGCTGGTACACCGCTTCAAGCAGATGCTCTCTACCTACCAGCGCAACCATGACCTGATTGCGGTGGGCGCCTATACACAGGGCAATGATCCCCGTATTGACGCCGCGATCAATCACTACCCCAGGCTGGAAGCCTATTTGCAGCAGGGCATTACCGAGCAGGTAGACTACCAGGCGGCCTGTACCGGGCTGGACAGCCTGTTTGATACCCAGCGCAAGCGCCGCCGACGTGATTCTGCACAGGTGACGCCATGACCGAATCGCGCGAGCGCCCCCTGAATATCCTGATTGAACTGACCAAGGAAGAAACCGAAAAGGCCGGTCTTGAGCTAAGCCAGCTGGTTACCCAGCGTCAGGGCGCGGAAAAACAGCTGGACATGCTGCGCGAGTACCGCCAGGACTATGCCAACCGGCTGAATAATGCGGGTCAAACAGGGATTACCGCATCAAACTACCATAATTTCACCCGCTTTCTCGCCACATTGGATGAAGCGATTGTGCAGCAAAATAGTCTCATGGCCCATCTTGACCATAATATCGACACCAGCAAACAGACTTGGCAAGCTGCCCAGCACCGCCTGCACTCTTACGAAGCACTGCAAGAGCGGCATAGACGGCAGCGTGTGGCTGTCGAACATCGGCGCGAACAACGGGCCACGGACGAGATGTCGTCAATTATCTATCACCGTCGCCGTACCAATGGGGGGCTGTCTTGAATCCAACGCTGTTACCCGTCGTCTCGGCCAGCAATACCCAGTCAGCCAACGGCAAGGCCGCCTTGCACCGGCAATCAGCCACGTCAGACACCCCCACGGACACTAACGGCGGATTTGCAGGGGCGCTGGCGAGCCAGGCCCAAGCCACCCCTGCACCGGCAACAAGCAATACAGCCACATCGCGCCAAGAATCGTCCGGCAACGCCTCCGGCCAGGAACAGGCGCAGGCTACAAGCCGGCCTGCCAGCCGGCAAACACAAGGCTCAGCACAGGACGCGTCCGCGCGTGAAGATGCCAAGGGGCCAGGCACCAAGCAGGCCGCCCAGGCCAAAGCACACGACGCGCCTGATCACCCCGCACGACAACAGGCATCCAAGACACCACACGCCTTGCTGTCAGGCTCCAACAAAACAGATGCCAGCAACCGCACGGCAACAGGTCAAGGCAAACCGGAAGCAGATCTACCCGCACAGTTTCAAAAGATCCTGGCATCGCTTGCGCAGCGCGCCGGCAAGCATGCTGACGGCCATCGTGACGCAGGCCGCCGTTCCGGGCCGCAGGATACGGACGCGGCAAGCACCAAACAGCGGACCCTGACCGCGAACGCGCCCAATGCATCATTGCAGGGCAGCCAGAAAAAAGGTCAGACAAAGCAACAAATAGACCCATCTCAGGCTGTACGCAAGAAATCCGCGCCACACACGCTTGCCAGCAACAAAAAACGGTTTGACGCCAGCTCCCAGACGCGCAAGACAGGCATGGCTTCTAGCGCAAAGAACAAACACACCACCACAGAACGGCTGTCCAACGCCCGCCATGACAAAACCCTGGCGGCACAGGCATTGGCCACCAACCTGGCCA
>DAHVSI010000183.1 GCA_027324645.1 Castellaniella sp.
GTGGTCAGGCGCCCGGGTACGCGCAACCATTTGCCCAGCAGCCAGGCAGACAAGAAGGCCGCTGTCAGCGTGATCGACGTTACTGCAAGCGAGTCCAGACCCGTGCGCATAACCTGGTCAAGACTGAGCCCAAAACCCAGCCCAACAATAGACCACTGCAATAACGTCCGCGATGCAAACCGCAATCCCGGATGGAAAATAGGCGCCACACCAAGCGTATTTTTCAAAAGAATACCCAGCAAAATGCCGGCAACGGGCGCACCCAGCAAGGGCAGCCAATGCCCGATGGCCATAGCGCACAATGCCAGACCCGATGTCAGCAGCAAGCCTGGGACCAGCGAGGAATGATGCGGCTGCGAGCGTTGTTGGCGGCGCCTGCGCACGGACGTAGCTGCACCCTGATTGGAAAGGGTATCGGCTGGCGCGGTGCTGGCAATACTTAAGGCAGACATATTTTTTATTGCGGAATAGATATAACTATGTGAATTTTAGTGATATTGCCACAATAAAAAAAATAATTTCTTTTTACTTTTCATATAAAATATATTGATGACCAATATCCGTCTGCGCCAACTTGATGTTTTTGTGGCTGTGGCCACAGAAGGGAGTGTCAGCCGTGCCTCAGAACGTTTGCATCTGACACAGCCAGCAGCCAGCATGGCCCTGTCAGGCCTGGAACAGGCACTGGGCACCCCGCTTTTTGACCGGCAACATGGCCGGCTGCACCTCAATACACAAGGCCGCGAGCTGCTGCCCCAGGCGCGCGAGATCCTTGAGCGGGTGCGCGACATGGAAAATCATGCGGGCGGCGCAGCCCAGAAACTCCAGGGGGAGCTGCGTATTGGCGCCAGCAATACGATTGGCAACTATCTGGTGGGCGATCTGTTGGGCCCATTTGCCCTGCAACATCCCCAGGTGACCTTGCGCTTGCAGGTGGACAACACGCATGACATTACCCAGGCAGTGCTAAACCATCGTCTGGACATTGCCTGTGTTGAGGGCATTGTGAATGAGCCACGGCTTGACCGCTTGTTTTGGCGCCACGATGCCTTGTCGCTATATGCGCAACCAGACGATCCGCTTACCCGCCACAGCACACTGACACCGCAGGATTTTGCTGATGCACGCTGGATACTCCGAGAGCCCGGTTCAGCCATGCGTACACTGGCTGAGCAAGCCATGGACCAGCTGGCCCCGGGCCGGATTGTTCTGGAGCTGGGCCAGGTCGAGGCAATCAAACACGCGGTCATCGCCGGCCTGGGCATTTCATTTTTGCCACAGGCTGCGGCACGCGATGCAGTCGCCGCCGGGCGGCTTGTAGCCCTTGCCACACCGTTTTTGGACATGAACCGCCGTTTCGTCCTCATTACCCCTCATACGCGGTACCGCGGTACCCTGCTGGACGCCTTCATCGACAGTCTGGGCATTCCTGCCAGCGACTAAATGGCGTGCCCAAATTCGTATAATCATGTCATGAAAACAAACGCGATCCATCTGCTGGCCGTCGATGACGACATCGTTGCCTGCCGCCGCTTGCAGCACTATTTTGAAGCACAGGGGTACCGGGTCTCTGTTGCCCACGATGGGCAGCACATGTGGCGCACGATCCAGGCTGATCCCCCTGCCCTGATCCTGCTTGATGTCGGCCTGCCCGGCAAGGATGGTCTTGAGCTGGCACGTGAATTGCGCGCTTATGATGACTATCTTGGCGTCATTCTGGTGACATCGCGTGATGACGACATTGACAAGGTAGTGGGCCTGGAGTCGGGCGCCAATGACTACGTGACCAAGCCATTCAACTCCAGAGAGCTGCTGGCACGAGTCAAGATCACCCTGCGTGAAACGCATCATCGCCGGCCGGACAGCCATGGGCAGCAGTGCAGATTTGGCCGTTGGGTCCTGAATTTAGCCAACCGGGTCCTGCAGGATCAGGACGGCACACGCGTCGGCCTGTCACGCGGGGAAATGAGCTTGCTGGTTGCCCTGGCACAAAAGCCTGGCACCATCCTGACCCGCGAACAGCTCATGACCCACGTGAGCGACCGCCCCGGGGAAGCCAGCACCCGGACAATTGATGTGCTCGTTGCCCGGCTGCGCCGCAAGCTCGAGACAGATCCGTCACAACCAGAGCTACTCGTCACTGCTCGTGGCGAGGGCTACCTCTTGCTGGGCATGAACAAATAAACGGGTGCGCACGGCGTCCGCGCTGGCATGACACACAGATGTAAGGGTGCCGAGCAACGTTGCCAGTTGGTCAGCGTCTTGCAAGGGTGCTTGCGCAGCTTCCTGCACCAGACGTGCCTGGATACCGGCTTGGCGCATGCCCAGATTGGCTGCCGAACCATGCAATTTATGGGCTTCATCAGCCAGCGCATCCCAATCACGACGCTGCCATGCCCGGTCCATATTTTTCAGGGCCGATGCTGAAGCTGAACGGAACATATTCAGAAGCTCCAGCAATACGGGCACACCCAAGTCTTCTATTTCCTGGTCCAGCCACACTTCATCCACCAGTTGCCGCCCGTCAAATGCATTAGGCGACTGAGCGCGCCCTGCCTGGCATGCCAGATTTGACGCATGGGGCTGATCCACTGCTTCCTGTACCGCTGCTTGAAGCTCTTCGGCAGAAAACGGCTTGCCTAAAAAACTGACCATCCCCACAGACTTCGCGTCGTCATGCGCCGTGCCGGAGACGTCTGCCGACATGGCGACCATGGGCACTGCTGACCACCGGCCAGCGTCAGCCGTGCGCAGCTGGTCAGCCAAATCAGCGCCCGAGTCCTCACCCAGATTCATATCAATCACAACAACATCTGGCTGATGCTGCCCACGGGACAGCATCATCAAGGCTTGCCTACTATCGGCGGCTGCCAGGGGGTGGTGCCCGCCTAATGCCAGATACCGCATGCAGATCAACCGGTTGATCTCGTCGTCCTCAACAACCAGCACGGTGAGGCTGCGTGCGGGAGCTGTGTGCCCGGACGTACTGATGCCTGCGTTGGCAACTTGGCACGGTATCCGGAAGGTGACTGTCGTTCCTTCACCCGGCACGCCCTGAATCGAGATAGTACCGCCCAACGCGCCAATCAGCCGCTGACAAATGGCCAGACCCAAACCCGTACCACCCCGGCTCGATGCACCATGTGCTTCCTGGATGAACGGCTGAAACAGGTGCTCGGATTGATTCGGGTCCAGGCCTATTCCTGTATCGGTGATAGTAAACGTCAACCATATTGACTGTGGCTCATTGCGCTCGTCGGTAACAGCGCTCGCCTTCACGCCAACCGTGACCGAGCCTTCGTCGGTGAACTTGATGGCGTTGCCAATCACATTCAACAGGATCTGGTTCAGCTTGCCGCGATCTGTCCTGACGTAGACCGGCACACTGGCATCCACGTCACGCACCAGGGCCAGCCCGCGGGCACGCGCCTTCATGGACTGCAAACCCAGCATGGCGTCGATCATGGTATGGACATTAAACGTCACTGACTCGGTCGTGATCTTGCCCGCCTGGATGCGAGAAAACGTCAGCATGTCGTCAACAATCTCAAGAACTGTTTCGCTGGCGTACGCAATCAGACGCGTATACTCCTGCTGTCTTGCGTCCAGACCGGACAGGTCAAGCAGTTCAACGGCGCCCACAATACCGCTCAGGGGCGTGCGCAGTTCATGGCTCAGCCCGGCAAGGAACAGATCCCGCGCCTGGCTTGTGTGCTGCACTTCCTGCAAACGATCCTGATGGACAGACAACTCGTCTCTTAGGGGCGCAGCTACCCGTTGTTCGGCCGTTTTCAAGCGTTGGACAAGATAGACGCACCAGCCCAATGCCAAGATAAGCACTGCCAATAAAAGCCAGATTGCCGGCGTCACGCTGCATTCCCCAATAAAAAACTCCGGCCATGAGGCCGGAGTTTGATGTCACATTTGCTGCTGCATTGTAGCAGCTGGCAAGAAGTGACCTGCCTGTTTAGCTGGCAGCATCCTTGGCGTTCTTGGAAAGGAAGTCAAGCACAGTCTCCTGCTCTTCGGGCGTCAACCCGGCGCGCGGGAACATGCTTTCGGTAATGCCCTTCCATTGCCTGAAGGTGTAATCGGACGGCTCGCGTGCTACGTGACATAGCGTACAACGTCCGTAGAACAGCTGTTCGCCCTGGGTCATATCGGCCATTGCGGCACCCTTGAGTTCCTGGGCACGGCCAACAAGGTCCATGTCTTCGATGTCCAGACACAGCCCATCGGATTTTTCGATGACTGGCGGCTCGAAGGCTTTGTTCTCGGACTCGGCGTCGGTGCACTTACGCAAACCAGCAATACAGGTATTGGCGCTGGTGGCCTGGCTTAACCCGCTGGATGCAATACTGGTCGTGATCATGTTGATGGACCCGCTATTGCAACGCCCTTGGGAGTCAAGCTGAATCCATCCCCCTTCTTCCAGGCTGGCCACACCCTTCATGATCTTGTCAGTCACCCGTGCCCCGCAGATAACCGTACCGCGATCGTTATAGAGCTCAACCAGGTTGCCGTCGGCAATGCCTTGCTCTTCGGCGTCTTCTACGCTGATCAGCACGTGTTGCCGACCCTGAACATGCTCCTCATTACGTACCTTGGTGTTGGCCATCTGGGAATGCAGACGATAGTACGGGTGGGGACTGACTACGTGCACCTGACCAGGCTTGGCATTACCCAGATACTCGACTGGCTCGAGAAACTTGGGAATAGGCGGGCAGTCGGGCACATCAAAGTCGGCAATGGTCTGACAGTAGAGTTCGATTTTGCCGGACTCGGTGTTCAGTGGGTTTTCCTCGGGATCTTCATAGAAGCTGCCATGGCGAACCCACTTGCGCATTTCTTCGGGCACGTCGAGCTTCACATGGCCCTTTTCCCAGAACTCTTCAAACGGCACCTCGGTTTCAGCATTTTCGTAGGCCTGTCGCAGAATGTCTTCGAGTGACAGCCCTTCGGTAAACTGGAACCCGACGCCCATGACATCACCCAGGCGACGGAAAATCTCGAAGTCGCTCAGGCTTTCGCCATAAGGCTCGATCACCTGCTTCATGGCATAGATCTTGTCGTTGCTGTAGGTACCACCTGTACTGATATCGTCACGCTCAAGTGCCGTGCTGGCAGGCAGGACAATATCCGCAAAGCGCGCCGACGCACACCACCATGGGTCCTGACAGATGTAGGTTTCGACCTGCTGGTTCATGGCGCGGATCAGCTCGTTGGTATCTTGCTGATGCGAGAAGACGTTATTGCCTGCGGTGTAGACAAGCTTGACGTCGGGGTAGATCCCTTCCGAACCATCGCGGGTATACGTTTTGCCCGGATTGAGGAGCATTTCGCTGATACGCGAGGCAGGGCACCGTGTGGTGATGGGGTTACGGCCCTGTGAAATGCCAATTGGCATGACTTTTGTGGACTGGGCCATGCCGCCACCGCCATAGTGCCAGCTGAAGCCAACGCCTTCGCCCGGCTTGCCAATTTTGCCGAGCATGGCAGCAAAGTTGACCACAGCCCAGTGTGCCAGTTCGCCATGATGGGCGCGCTGCAGGGACCAGCCAATGGCAAACTGGGTGCGCTTGGTCAGGAACAGCTCGGCCAATTCAACAATGCGCTCGGCATCAATTCCCGTAATGGCTGCGGCCCATTCTGGTGTCTTGGCCTCGGAGCCGTCTTCGTCTTCACCCAGCAGGTACGGCACAAACTTGTCCAGGCCGACCGTGTATTTTTCAAGATAGGCCTTGTCGTGCTTGTCGTTGGTGTAGATATGGTGCGCCATGGCCAAAAACAGGGCCGCATCCGTGTTGGGCACAATCTTGACCCAGTCTGACTCCATGGCATCGTCAGTAGGCGTGTACTGTGGGTTGATGGACAGAAACTGAACACCACGCTCCTTGATTTTTTTCCAGCGCGGATACATCTGGTGGTCCGCCACCGTAAATTCGACGCGGTTGTTTTTCCAGGGGTCGCAGCCAATCCAGACCATGACCTCGGTTTTGTCAGCAACCACTTCCCATGAGGTTTGCGGAGAATAGACCTCCATGTCGCCTAGAATATGCGGCAAGCTGATTTGTGATGCACCGGCCGAGTAGTCGCCCGTGGTGACTGAATGGCCGCCAATCAGGTTAAACAGCCGGCCCTGCAATACCTGTGGGCGCAGTAGGCCGGCATGGGACCAGCCGCCGTACGACGCACTGAACAGCGCTTCGTTGCCATGCTTTTCGGCGGTTGTCAGAACCGCATTGGCGGTTAGTGCCAACGCCTCATCCCATGTGACACGAACAAAGGGCTCCTTGCCCCGCAGGTGCGGCTTGGTGTCGCCGGAACCCTGCCCTTCAAGATAGGACTTGCGGACCATGGGGTATTTGACACGGGTTTTGTGATAGACACGCTCAAGCAACCCTTCGGTCAGCATCTTGTTGGGCATGGCATCAAGCTCGCTGATGGGCTGTACACCTACCAGAACACCGTCCTTGACGACTGCGTTAAATGGCCCCCAATGACTTGCGCTGGGGATGGTGACCGTATCCGCCGCGAAGGCTTCACCGGCCTTGAAGAACGTCAGGCCATTGGCAGCAACCGCTGACGCAATCGTGGTCTTCAGGAATGTCCGACGACTAAACCGCATAACACTTTCCTTCTTTGATAAAGGCTATGGCCAACCCTGGCCAGCAATACTCAGAAACAAGTGTACGGATTCAGTATGAACAGTGGCCGATGCGTATGAACGGCAAATGCGTGAAGATGAACGGAGCTGCCACAATGATGAACAGCTGTTAACAAAGCGCTTAACGCAGATGGCGTTTTGTATGGCGAAGCAGGCCTACGAACGTCGCGGACCAGGCTACAACGGCAATGGGAAAAAAGATACGCGCTATGCCATCAAGAAACGGTAAATCCATAACCTGCGCCATGCGTAAGGTACAGACTGTGTACATCCCCAACGGAAAAACGGCACCCCAGTACAGAGGGTCGTAGGTAAGAGGAAACCGCTTCCAAAGATGGCGCCAAATGCCCAGAATCATCAGCATGGGTATCCACCATGTGGCCGTTGCCCAGTAGAAAATGGTGAAC
This sequence comes from Castellaniella sp., assembly GCA_027324645.1. Taxonomy (GTDB): domain Bacteria; phylum Pseudomonadota; class Gammaproteobacteria; order Burkholderiales; family Burkholderiaceae_B; genus JAJYRX01. The sequence goes on from DAHVSI010000183.1 coordinate 7,075, forward strand.
CCTTTAAGAAAAGGCAGCAGGGACAGGAGGTACGGCGCATCGGGGGCGTTGTCGATCAGCAAGACACCGGCCAGCGTCGAAATGGCCATGGCCCCCATGTTGATCCAGTATGGCGGCGCCAGATCGCCGGGAGACATTCTGAAAAACGTATACCGATAGAAGATAAGCGACATCATCCAGATATACAGCATGCCACCCCAGAGCCACATGGACAGGGCAACAAAATTAAGCTCCAGACGGTGTTCATGGCCCGTCACCGGCGCCAGCAAGCTGCTGACGACGGCAATGGACTGCGTTGCCACCACGGCAAGTAGCCAGCCACCATTAATGCCCTTGTCCAGCGTTGGCTTGTTTTCCTTGATGATGATGGCCACGAAAACGGTGTAGGTCAGGGCCACCCACGCCACAATGCCCAGGCCCCAAAACACAAAGCCCACCTGCCAGTGCGCCATCATGATGATGTGTTGCGCAGCCAGCACACTGGTGCCCGCCACAAACGTGAAAAAGCCGGGCCCCAGAGCGTAGCTGAACATGTCGCTGAAAAATGCCCCGGGGTACCGCACAACACGCAGGACTGTTAACACACAGAGCAGTGCGTACAAAACGTTATTGAGTAAAAACAGGGTGTGGGCAACACCCTGTCTTTGCAGAAAATGAGCAGCCAGCGACACGATGCCTGTAGCCATGACCATGCCAAAATTGGCTGGTGACAGGATGGCCAGACCCCGGGCCGGCCTGGTGGCACGGGTCATGGGTTGCTTACCTTGCTAGTGATCAGCACCGTGCCATCATAAACCAGTGTCCGTGGCTGCTGCCCTATGCCTCGCTAGAAGCTGACAGTCATTTGCGCCCAGTAACGGCGGCCGTCGTGCACCATATCAAAGTCATCGTACGTGACGCGCTTGTCAAACAGGTTGTAAATGCCTACGCCCAGATCCACATTTTTATTGACCTGATAATTAAGCCCTGCATCGACAAATGTGTAGGAGGGTGTGCCGTGCGACATGGAAGTGCGGCTCAGATAATTTGAGGTGCGACCACGGAAATTGATGCGTGACCACAGCCCCAGGCGCTCATTCACGTCCCAGTCAAGCGAAGCATTAGCCATGTGTTTGGGCATTTTATTGAGTGGTTTGCCAGCAAAGTCACCTGTTTTCTGACGGGAATAGGTATATGTATAGCTGGCAGACAAACGCAGATCGTCCCGCATTTGCCAGGTAGAGGTCGCCTCGGCCCCGCGAATCACGGCACGATCAACGTTGACCCTGTCTCTAATAAAGTCATACGTATGGCCGCCTGGCGTTGCGCTGCAGTTTAGACAGCGGTCCAGTTCTGTAATCTTGTCCTTGAAGTCCGTGTTGAAAAAAGTCAGGCTGCTTGTCAGGTCTTCACGATTATCCCAAACCAGGGCCAGTTCCTGGCTCACACTTTTTTCCGGCTTGAGATCGGGGTTACCCATGATGACCGCATTACCGCCAGGGCCCCCTGTTGCCTGCCCCCAATCGGCTACCGCATGTCTGAGTGCCGGCGCTTTGAAGCCCGTTGATACCCCACCCTTGATGCTGAATTTTTCTGTAGCATGCCAAACCCCATACAGGCGCGGGGTCCAGTGCGTGCCATAGTTTTCATCACGCGTCATACGCAAGCCGGTTGTGAGCGCGAAATCGTCCGTAATAAACCATTCATCTTCTGCAAACAGCGCCCACTGGTAGCGCGACAGGCGGTCCACGGTACTGTCTTCGAACTCGTTGCCACCGTCCTTCAGATTTTCCTTTTGGTAGTGAAAGCCGGCAGTCAGCACATGATCCCCCAGTGGCATCGTCCACTGTGTATTGAACTCGGTGTTTTTGAGGAACATGTCACGTGAGGGGTTATCGGTCTTTTCACGCTGGATATACGTGGTGGAGGTGGCATTGCCCCACCGACCGGTGTGCGTCAAACCATAATGATTACGCGTATATTGGTTCCGTGACAACTCATTAGGCTGGCCCCGATTGTTCAATACCGGTGTCGATTTACCCGGTACGGACAAGCGTTCCTGCAAGGTGCGGGAAAACTCCGCCTCAAGGTCGTGATCCGCATTAGGGGTCAATGCAAATTTGACGGTGCCAGAGGTTTTATCGTGCTTGTTGAAGCCATTGATAATGCGATCCTCCTGGCGGCGTGACTTCTGACCATAGACTTGCATGCCCAATGTATCCTCTACCAATGGGCCTGCCAGATAGACGTTGGTCTCGTAGCGGTCACCCGAGTCCCGGTCGCCCTGCACCGTCACTTCTCCGCGCACGCTGCCTGTCCATTTTTCCGGCACCTTGCGGGTGATAATGTTGACTACGCCGCCCATGGCGTCAGAGCCATACAGCGAGGACATGGGTCCACGAATGACTTCAATTCGCTCAATGGCCTGCATGGGTGGCAGCCACCCCTGCTCAATACCAGGACCATCGGAGTTGGGACGCGTTTCCCGGGAACTTTGCCGCTTACCATCCACCAGAATCATGGTGTATTGCGGTGCCATGCCGCGCACGCTGATATCGCTGGATGACCCTCCGCCAGTGACCACAACACCAGGCACATCCTGCAGCGCATCCGTCACATCCTTGAACGCCTTTTTCTCCAGCTCCTGTCGCCCTATGACACTAATGGACGCCGGCGCATCCTCGACATGTTGTTCAAAGCCCGTTGCGGACACCACAATGTTGTCCAGCTCAATAACGGATGCATCCCCCGCATCTGCCTGCGCCAATGCGGCCACTGGCAGCCCGCACAAAGCACAGGACAACGCCACGGACAGGCGAGATCGAGCGGTCCCGCAACGTCTGAAATCAGCAAACATGAACACCTTTCCCCTTTGGTTTTAACGATAACGAGAACGATTATTGTTTAGGTTCTCGATCTTGTCAACACGAAAAGGGTGTTGGCGCCCGAATGATTTGATTGTTATGAAACGCGTATGCTATATTTACGTTCTTTGATTGGTCCCCAATAGCTCAGTCGGTAGAGCACCGGACTGTTAATCCGTTGGTCGCTGGTTCGAGTCCAGCTTGGGGAGCCAAATAAATCAAGCACTTACGCCACCCATTGCAGGTGGCGTTTTTGTTTTGTGTCAAAAATTGCGTCATACTGGCGGCTACAGCCAGGAACAGGTCATCAGGCTCAGACCAATCCAATCCGAAATGTATCGTCAGCATTTCGGAACGCCTCGCACGCGACAGGAGACAATCATGATAGGAGCTGTCCGGATATTCAGCCGCTGCGTTCGCTTCCGGTTGCTCCGACCCGTCACCACCCAGGTTGGCCATCACTCAGAAATCATCCGAGGCGGCCTGTTCATGATGACAATGTTGTTAGTAGGCAACTGCCCCACTGCAACCCTGGCTTCAGACCACCCATCTGTACAGAACATTGACGACCTGGTCCCCGAGATCGAGCAATATACCCGCCAAACGATGGAAGCCTGGAATGTGCCCGGCACGGCCATTGCCATCGTACAAGGAGACAAGCAGACGTACGCCAAAGGCTTTGGCAGGCGCGCCAAGGACAATGCCAAGTCCGTCACGGCAGACACAGTCTTCCAAATCGGCTCAACCACCAAGGCTTTTCTTGGTGTGACACTGGCGCAACTGGCTGCTCAGGGAAAGCTGGACTGGCAAGACCGTGTCATTGATCACTACCCCCGTTTCAGGCTGGCAGACCCTTGGGTCACAAACGAGTTTCGTATTGCTGATCTGCTGTCGCAACGAAGCGGTCTGCCGGCCTTTGCCCTGACAGAGATGATGTTTTATGGTTATGACGCGCAAGACGTCATACAGGCACTACAGCATGTCCGGCCTGTCAGCAGTTTTCGATCGCAGTTCGCGTATCAGAACGCCTTTCATCTTATTGCAGAACAGATCGTGGCCGAAAAACATAACGCCACAGACTGGGCCAATGTACTTCAAAAAACCGTACTTGACCCACTGGATATGGCCAACACAACCATCACGGCCAAAGCACTGCAAGACAACGGCAATCATGCTTCTGGCCACCGTTATGAAGATGGCCGGCTGCATCAGATCCCTACTGCACCCATGCCGTACAATGCCGGCGGTGCCGGTGCACTCAACTCGTCAGTCAATGACATGAGCCATTGGTTGCGTATGCAAATGAACGAGGGGCAATTCCGGGGCAGACAAATTTTGCCTGCAACCGATTTGGCGCAGACACATGAACAACGAATCTCCCTGGATTCAGAGTCTCATAATCTATATAAAATGACGCACCCGGAGCAAACAGGCTACGCCACGGGGTGGATGGTACATTACAGCGCCCATGGGCGGAGCATCAATCATGCCGGGGGCACCGTAGGCTACAACACTTTTGTCGGCTTTGATCCTGACCGTCAGATTGGTGTGGTGGTATTAACCAACGCCACTGACAATTATTCAGGCGGCATGGCTGTACCATTGGGATACTACCTACTTGAACGATTGCGCCAGCACGACGCCCCGGATTATGCAGCGCAATGGCTGTCAAACAGACAGGCAGCCGAACAAGCCCAGCAGGACCATGATCGGCTTCCGGCTGACGCTGAGCCCCATCGTCCACTGGACCAATACGCCGGGCATTATGTGAGCAGCACATTGGGCGCCGTGGATCTTGTCATCAATGACGAAGCCCTACAGTTCGAGGTTGGTCCTCACCACATGGAAGTCCACCTGCAGCCGTGGTCCGGCAACACATTTATTACTGAAGCCCACATCCCAGCTTATGGCGACAACCCGGCGACAGATCGCAAGAGATTGTGGTTTCAGGAAAATGAACGTAACGAAATTACTGGCTTCAAGTGGGAAGGTGACTCAGCATCGTCCAATGAGTTCAAGCGTATTGATGACTAGCGCTGTCATACCCGCCTGACCACGAAGCCATTACCCATGGCGGGCTGCCACCGTTTTCAGGCGGGTAAACCCATACAGGGCGTCAAAGCCCTTTTCGCGCCCGTGGCCAGACAGCCCCACACCACCAAAAGGCAACTCAATACCGCCACCGGCCCCATAGTTATTGATAAATACCTGTCCCACATTCAACTTGCGGGCCAGACGCATTTGGCGGGCACCATTACTGGTCCACACCCCTGCCACGAGACCATAGGGCGTGCCGTTGGCAAGTTGCAGCGCCTCCGCTTCGTCGGCAAATGGCATCAGCACCTGAACCGGGCCAAAAATTTCTTCCTGAGCCAACGCGTGGTCTGGCGGCACCTCTGAAAACAGTGTGGCCGGCACAAAGTGTCCCTGTTTTGGCGCGTTGGCGTGTATGGTGCCCTGGGCAGCTACCGTCAGTTCGCGTTTACCCAGCTCAATGTATCGGGTCACAATGTCTTTTTGTTTTTTGGATACCAGCGGCCCAAGATCGCAGGCGTCCACAGCCGGACCCGCCACGAGCCCCTGGTAAATATCGACCATGCGGCGCTTGACCTCTTCGTACATGCCACGCTGCACCAGCACACGCGATGCAGCCGAGCACGTTTGTCCCGCATTCTGCATGCAAGCCCCTACCAGCGTAGGCATGGCTTCATCCAGGTCGGCATCATCAAACACAATATGCGGCGACTTGCCACCAAGCTCAAGCGTGACAGGGATAACGTTGCGAGCCGCCGCGCCTTGAATCATGGCACCCGTGCCGACTGAGCCAGTAAACGACAAAAAGTCGATCTCTTTGTGCTCGGACAGGGCACCGCCCGCTTCGACTCCCAATCCCGTCACCACATTCAGAGCTCCGGCCGGCAAGCCGGCTTCCTGGGCAATGGCGGCAAACGCCAGGGTGGACACCGACGCATCTTCCGCCGGTTTGACAACACAACTGTTGCCCGCCGCCAACGCGCCCCCGACTGCCCTGCCGGCAATTTGCATGGGGTAATTCCAGGGGGTGATAATACCCACCACACCGTGCGGCTCACGCAAGGTGTACACAGTAAACCCGTCCTGGTAAGGGATGGTGTTGCCCATCAGCTTATCGGCGGCGCCTGCATAAAACTCCAGATAACGGGCCAGAGCCGCGACATCGTTTTGTGACTGGTGCAACGGCTTGCCCACATCCAGGGCCTCAATCATGGCAAGCTCACTGCTGCGCTGCCTGACCAGGCCGGCCATACGCATTAATACTTGCCCGCGCTCGGCCGCCGTCATTTTCCCCCACGGCCCATTCAGAGCCCCCCGGGCGCTGGTAACCGCAGCCTCTACATCCGGTTTGTCGCCACGCGCCAGATGGCCCAGACACTCGTCCGTCGACGGGTTGCCAATGGGGATGGTGCGCATCGACGCAGCGTTGCGCCAATCACCGTTAATAAACAGTTTATCGGTCGCGAACCAGCATACGTTGCTTAATGCATCGCTATCGGGTTGCTGCGCCGTGTCTTGCCGGGCTGATACCTGCGACTTCGTTTCCCTACCCAACACAGCAGAGACTTCGGGCACATAACGTTCGGGCGCCTGCTCGGCCGCTTGTGTGTAAGTCGTTAGAATCGCGTCTGCAATCACATGCTCAGACCCGATTTCATCAGCCATCGTGGCGTAGTAGCGCAGGTCTTTTGCAGCATTGGCCAACGTAAAGCGCAGCGCCGACGGATCGTCCTCGAGCAGCCAGGGCTTCAGTCGCTCAAGGGCGGCACCGCCACCCCCACCGTGTTGCAGCACGTCAACCAGGACGGAAGAATCAAGGCCGGATTGGCTGGCGCACATGGCAGCTTCCGACAGCAAAGCCAGCGTGCCCAGCGACACATAGTTATGCAGCAGTTTCATGCGATGGCCCGCACCAGCCTCGCCTACATGCGTCACGGTCTCGGCAAAGCTATCCAGCAACGGACGCATGGCGTCATACACCTGTTTGTCGCCACCCACCAACAAATTCAATGTGCCCGTGGCAGCCTCTTTGGGCGTGCGGGTCATGGGCGCGTCCAGATAATGCCCCCCTTTATCCATGACCCGTTGTGCAATGCGCTGGGTGGAGGACGGTATGGCGGTGGAGCAATCAATGACCACTGTTCCGGGTGCCAAGGCGTCCAGCACCCCGTTTTCCTGAAAAAACAAGTCTTCAAGCTGTGCTGAACCTGTCACGCAAAAAATGAGGACGTCAGAGTCCGTGACCAACTGGTCAAGGGCGCCAACCACATTGACGCCCCGGGCAACCAGCGTATCAAGTGGCTGATTGCCGGGATGATCAAGCACTGACAAAGGGTATCCCGCTTTTTGTACGTTTGTGGCAATGCCATGACCCATCATGCCAATACCAACCATGCCTACTTTTTTCATTGTGCGCTCCTGCCTGAAATCAGTACGAATCATCCTTGTGGGAATAGTGTCAGAATACCTGATTAGATGCTGCTATATGCGACAATGACCCCGTACTTTCAACTTCAAGGAGATAGCCTGTGTCACTCAAGCTTCAGGTGGTTATTTGCAGCACACGCCCCGGACGCGTCGGTCCCTCGGTCGCAACTTGGTTTGCCGACTATGCCCGGGCGCACTCGGATTTTGATGTGGAGCTGGTTGATCTGGCTGACTTTGATTTGCCGGTTTATGACGAGCCACGCCACCCGGCCCGCGCACAATACGAGCATGCACATACCAAAGCTTGGAGCGCCAGTGTCGATCGGGCCGATGCCTACGCCTTTGTGATCCCTGAATACAACTATTGCCCGCCCTCCTCATTCGTCAATGCCCTGAACTACGTATTTCGCGAATGGAACATGAAGGCTTGCGGCTTTGTCAGCTATGGCGGTGTATCGGGCGGCCTGCGGTCGGCACAGCTGGCAAAACAGCTGGTTACCACACTAAAAATGATGCCCATGACCGAAGGCGTTGGCATACCAATGGTTAATAATCAGCTTGATGACCAGGGGGCATTCACGTCCAACGACCTGATTGACCACGCGGCAACAACCATGCTCACCGAGCTGCACCGCTGGGCCAAAGGCCTGCGCGCCATGCGTGACAATGAAAAGCAAGCCTAAGCTGCCGCTTGCCCCCTACGCTGCCGGCTGGCTGATCTGACCTGGTACTGGCTGGATCCAGCCGTCGCGCTGCTCCAACCGCCAGGCCACGACAGCCATGGCAACGCCACGCACTGCTAAAAAGCCAAGCAGGCTGATCCACACGCCATGGTTGCCCAAAAACGCCAGAATGATGGCCACGGGCGCCGTGGCGGCTACACTCAAGACCATCACGTTGCGCATCTGCCTG
>DAHVSI010000148.1 GCA_027324645.1 Castellaniella sp.
AACGAGCCGGTCGGGTTGGCACCCTCCACTTTTAGCCACACCTCCGCGCCCGCCATCGCCATCAGCGGTATGCGTAAAGAACCGGTCAATGAGTGCAGGGGTACCTGCTCGTGGATATCCAAGGCAAAATGCGCCCCCTGAGCGGCTCTGAGCACGGTTGAAGACCAGGCGCGGGCACAACCTTTGGACAAATACACCGCAGCCAAGCCAGCCGCGGCCGCCGTACGCAATAAGGTACCCACATTGCCGGGGTCCTGTACCCTGTCAAGCCACAAGCAGCTTTGGTCAATACTTGCAGGGCGTGTTGCAACAGGCCGCCCGGCCACAAATAGAACGCCCTGGTCAGCAGCAATATTCGACAGGCGCCCAAGCAGAGTAGGCTCCAGCGTAAAACAACGATTACCGGCCACCTGGCTGGCTAACTGCTGTAACGACGCGGAATGCGCTAAATGATCTGCATGAAACAGCGCGTACAGGGGTTCGCCCTTATGTCGCAGCCACTCTTGACATAGGTGGACGCCATCCAGCAGGATTGCCTGGTCAGGAAGACCGACCGATGCGGCTGAAGTCAATCGTTTGCCGTCTGCTAAACGGACTAGTGTTTTGAACAGGGAGTTGTGCCGTGAGTCAATGTGTCTCATGTGATGGCCTGCCTAGGGACTGGCCCGTCGGTTAGCGCCTTGCCGGTCTTGTGTTCGGCATGGGCGCGCTTGACTGGTGCAAAGCTACGGCGGTGCGCTGGACAGGGACCATACCGTGCCAGACGGTCAAGGTGCATTTTTGTAGGGTAGCCCTTGTGCTGATAAAAGCCGTACTGATTATAGTGTTCGTGCAATACAAAACAGTCCGCGTCACGGGCAGTCTTGGCCAGGATTGAAGCGGCCGAGATTGCTTCGACACGCTGATCGCCCTTGACGATGGCCTGTGCCGCACAGGGCAACCCGACAGGTACCCGGTTGCCATCAATAAGAATATGATCCGGGATAAGCGATAGCCCTACACAGGCACGCTGCATGGCCAGCATGGTTGCATGCAAAATATTTAGCGCATCAATTTCTGCCACACTGGCGCTGGCAATGAACCAGGCCCTGGCATGCTGTTTGATGCTGTGCGCCAGCTCATGACGTGCCTGGCTACTTAGTGTTTTTGAATCCCGCAATCCGGCAATGGGCTGGTTACCGTCCAGGATGACTGCCGCGGCAAACACAGGCCCGGCCAGCGGCCCTCTGCCTGCTTCGTCGACGCCGGCCACCCATCCGCCCGTCTCGTTAACCGTATTGAATAATGGTTGTTGCACGTCACTGTATCTGGTTCATGATTGCCTGCGCTGCCAGCTTGCCTGTGTCACGTTTCAGCGCGCTATGCAGTTGCTGATAGTGCTCGTGGAGCTGTTGCCGATACGTTGTGTCAGTCAGCGCCTTCCAGGCTGCTTCAGCCAGGGCGCCGGGGGTTGCCGCTTCCTGCAGCAGTTCGGGAACGATAAACTCACGAGCGAGTATATTGGGTAACCCTACCCAGGGAACCAGCGGCTTTTTTTGGCCTGATTTCCACGCCATGATGCGGCGCATGGTGGGTGACAAGACATACGAGATTACCATAGGCCGCTTGAACAGTGCCGCTTCGAGTGTTGCCGTACCACTGGCGGCCAGTACAGCATCCGACGCTTCCATGGCGTCCCACGCCACGGGCCTGTCATGTTCGCGCGTTTCTGGCACAAGCAGTTTGTAGTGACGCAGGTTAGCCCGTTCGAGCATTGCTTCAAGCTCGGCATGCCGCTGGGCATTGACGGTCGGTATTACGATGTGGAGCGCTGGATCCTGTTGCTGCAAGGCTCGAGCAGCCTGTATGAACCGGTCAGCCAGCAAGTGAATTTCTGAACGCCTGCTACCGGGCAATACAGCCAGTACGCGCGCCTCCGCAGGTAGGCCCAAACGGGAGCGAGCCGCATTTTTGTCAGGGACTTCTGGAATTTCCCACGCCAGGGGGTGACCCACGTACGTGACGGGAATACCCTCGTTTTGATAGAGCGTCTCTTCAAATGGAAATAACACTAGCATGTGCGAGACAGCTGCACGAATTTGGTGGATCCGCTCATAGCGCCACGCCCAAATTGATGGGCTCACAAATTGAATGGTTGGCACGCCCGCCTGGCGCAAACTGGCTTCGAGCCTAAGATTGAAATCGGGGGCGTCAACACCCACAAAGACATCCGGCGGTGTAGTCTGCCACCGTTGTTTGACGTGACGATAGGTCCGAATCAGTCCCGGGAGCCTTTTAAGGGCATCGACATATCCAAAAACAGAGAGCCTGTCGATGGGATGCCAGGCTGTAAACCCCTGCTCTACCATGGCTGGGCCGCCAATGCCTTCACAAAGCAAGTCTTGGTGCTGCGTGCGTAACCCCTGCAACACCCGGGCAGCCAGCAGGTCTCCCGATGTCTCGCCTGCCACCATGCCCACGCGCATTGTCATGTCCTGGCTATGCCCCGTTCGGAATGCCGTACAAAATCAATCAGTGACTGCAGTGCCTGGCTAGCGTAGGTACGCTCGGCCTGCAACACATCCAGCTGTACCAATGCCTCGGCAATACTAAGCTTGCGGCGGTACAGAATTCGGTAGGCTTCGCGTAAGGCCTGTATGGTTTCGGCAGAGTAGCCCCGGCGACTAAGGCCCTCGGCATTGATGCCAACCAGCCGGAACGGGTCCCCTGCTCCGATGACGTAAGGCGGGACATCCTGGCGGATAGAGCTGGTGCCGCCCACCATGGCATGTTCGCCTATACGAACGAACTGATGGACTGCAGACAAGCCGCCCAGTACCGCCCAATCGCCCACGTGGATATGTCCGGCCAATTGCACCGCATTGGCAATAATAGTGTGGCTGCCTATTTGGCAGTCATGGGCAATATGCACATAAGCCATGATCCAGTTGTCATCACCAATGCGCGTTGTGCCAATATCTTGCGCCGTGCCCGTATTGATCGTGACGTATTCCCGTACCGTGTTGCCATTGCCGATGGTCAGTGCCGTAGGCTCGCCCGCATACTTTTTATCCTGCGGAATACCGCCGATGGAGCAGAATCGGTAAAACGTGTTGTCACTGCCAATAGTTGTATGGCCGTCAATAACACAATGCGGGCCCACTTCGCAGCGGGGCCCAATAGTGACGTCCTTTCCCACAATGCTGTAGGGACCGACGCGGACATCGTCAGCCAGGGAAGCAGACGGATCAATGATTGCGGTGGGGTGGATCAGATTACTCATGCGCCCTCGTCCAACGGACGGATGGCACACATGAGCTTGGCTTCGGCAACCACCTGTCCGTCCACACTAGCGGAAGCGGAATATTTACACATGACCCGGCTGATGCGGTCCGCCACGACTTCCAGACGAAGCTGGTCGCCCGGTACCACGGGCTGGCGGAACCGAGCACGGTCCACGCCTACCAGATAGTAAGCGGTCTTTTGATCTGCCGGGTTGACATCGTCCTGGCCTTCAAACGAAAACAGCGCCGCTGCCTGGGCCAGAGCCTCGATAATCATGACACCAGGCATCACCGCACGGTGCGGAAAATGCCCGGTAAAAAAAGGTTCGTTAAGGGTGACATTTTTTATGGCCACAATGCTTTTGCCAGGGACCATTTCGAGGACGCGGTCAACCAGCAGCATCGGGTAACGATGCGGCAGCCGCTCCATGATTTGTTGTATGTCGAGTTCCATAATCAATCTTGAGGTGAAGAACCAGCTAATTGTTTTTCTAGCTGACGCAAACGCCGTCGCAAGGCAGACAGTTGAGCGACAACTGCCGTGTTTTTTTTCCACTGACGGTGTTCTGCGAAGGGATAGACGCCTGTATAACGCCCAGGCGATGAGATATCTGAGGTAATGGCGGTGCCCCCGGAGATGTGTACATCATCGCCCACCGTGAGATGACCTGACAACATGGCTGCGCCGCCCACAGTGCAGCGTGCACCGATTGCGGTAGAGCCAGCCACACCAACACATGCTGCCATGGCGGTATGCTCGCCAACCGTCACGTTATGCGCAATCATGATCTGATTATCAAGCTTAACGCCGTCGCCAAGCACCGTGGATTCGAGTGCGCCCCGGTCAACCGTAGTGTTGGCGCCAATTTCGACGTCATTGCCGATCCGCACGTCACCAAGCTGGGCAATCTTGACCCATACCTGATCAGTATGTCGGGGATCGGGCGCAAAACCAAACCCGTCGGCCCCGAGCACGACGCCACTATGAAGAATGGCCCGGTCGCCGACGTGGACACCGTGATAAAGCGTGACACGCGCATGCAGCAGGCAGTCGCGGCCCAATGAGGCGCCCTGACCGACGATGGAATGGGCGCCGACGCGAGTGCCGGCCCCGATGGTAGCGTCGGCCTCGACAATGGCGTAGGGACCTACGCTGACATCATGGTCCAGCTTGGCTGAGGGGTCAATTGATGCGGTGTCGTGAATGCCCTGAGGGAGCTGCCTGATGCGATGGGCGTCAAACCATTGAGCCAGCATGGCATACAGAGCGTATGGCGCCTGACATATAACAGGAACGAACCCTGGTTGATCCGATTGTTGGGCCTGATAGGTTTCCCAGGCCTTGGCATCGAGCACCACCGCGCCTGCCTGCGTCTGTGCCAGCAGACTGGTCAGTCTGGGGTTGGACAGAAAGCTAATTTCGCTGGACCCGGCGGAGCTGAGTGCCCCGAGCCCAGCGATATGCAGATTGCCTGCTACGGCTTGGTCAGGAAGCTGTACAGGCAGCCCGATGGTATTTGCCGTATCGAGCAGGTCCGCAAGCGTCGGCGCCTGCTCGGGTGAAAGCAACACCGGCATAAGTCATCAGCCGCCAAGCGATTTGAGTACCTGGTCGGTAATATCAATACGCGGGCTGACTGTCACGGCGTCTTGGATGATCAGGTCGTAACCTTCGGATTCCGCAATTTTTTGTATGGTGCTGTCAGCGTCCTCGATAATTTTGGAGAACTCTTCGTTACGGCGACGATTGAAATCTTCCTGAAACTCGCGACGCTTGCGCTGCAGGTCAGAGTCCAAATCTTCGAGCTGGCGCTCACGGGTGATGCGCTCGCTCTCGGACAATACTGGCGCATCCTTATCAAGCTTTTGAGCCTGATCGCGCAGGCTATTAGCCATTTGCTGCAGTTCATCGTCCCGTTTTTTGAATTCTGCCTCGATTTTGGATTGGGCGGCCTTGGCAGGCTTGGAGTCACGCAGAATGCGTTCGGTACTGACAAACCCTATTTTCGTGGCCTGATCCTGAGCCTGAACTGGTGCAGCCATAAAGGTGGTTGCTGCCAATCCCAGCGTTGCTGCCAGCACAACGGCACGATTGGCACGCCCCACCTCTTTGGTCATAACAGAAAGATGGTGTTCGATTCTGGACTTCATGTAAGTTTACCTTGCTAGAAAGCAGCGAAAAAAGTGTATTGTGCCATTAAACCGCCAGACATTAAACTTCAGCACGCCTGCCGGACATTATCTGACACAAGTCCGAAAGTGGCCACCGCTTATTAGAACGATGTGCCAATCTGGAACTGGAAGGCTTGCTTGTCGTCGCCTTTCTTGGCATTAAGCGCTTTACCCCAGGATAATTCAAGCGGCCCCATGGGTGACTCCCACGACAGCCCTATCCCTGCGGAATATTTCCACCCGCAAGGGTCTTCGACCCGATTGTGTTTACCCGCTGCGCAATCCATGCCACCGCTGGTGCGAACACGACCCGCATCGGTAAACAGGAACCAGCGCAGGGTTCTGTCGCGCGTTGCGCCAGGAAATGGCAGATACAGCTGGACATTACCAACCAGCCGCTGGGAGCCCCCCAGGTAAGTATCTGTCCGGGAGTCACGCGCCCCGAGTGAAGCACCTTCGAAGCCACGCACGGAGCCAATACCCCCGGCATAGACGTTTTTGATGATGGGGAATGAGCGACCGCCGTAGCCTTTACCCCAGTCGGCCTGCGCATTGAATGCCAGCGTGTAGGAGCGACCCAGTGGCAAGTAGTACTGCTGCTCGGCACTGAGCATGTAATAGCGCAAATCCATAGTGGACACGTCAGCCGATAGCCGCGTGTATCCGCCCTTTGTTGGGGCCAGAGAGCTGTCACGTGTATCTTTTGACCAGCCGACGTTGAAGATGGCTGCCGTGGAGTTACGGCCAAATTCATCAACAAAGTCTTCGTAGGCGCGCGGTGTGTAATAACCCAGCTTGGTCAGGCGGTTATGTTCAAGATTCACGCCCATGAAAATGCGATCATGCTCGGAAATGGGAATGCCGAAGTTAAGCCCTGCCCCAGCTGCAGTCACTTCGTACTCACCATCCGACGAACCGTGGTGATAGGGACGCGACCGCCTGTAGTACAGCGACGTTGTCTTGCTGATGCCATCACGGGTCCAGTACGGATTGGTATGAGAAAGGACCGCAGCCCGCTGCGTCTTGCTTGTGTTGACATCAAGCGACAACGAATGGCCACTGCCAAAAATGTTGTCCTGGCTGATACCGGCCGACAAGATGACCTTGTCAGTGGTTCCATAGCCAACCCCCAGATTCAGCATGCCCGTGGGCTTTTCCTTGACATCGACGTTCACGTCGATCTGGTCGGGAGATCCGGGCACTTCGGCCGTATTGATGTTGATATCTTCAAAATAGCCCAGCCGGTCAATGCGGTCGCGGGATTCCTTGATGCTGCTGCCCTCGTACCAGGCAGCTTCCTGCTGGCGCATTTCGCGCCGTACCACGACGTCCCGCGTGCGTGTGTTGCCGCCAATCTGAATACGGCGTACATAAACACGCCGACCCGGATCCACATAAAAGGTCAGATCGGTTTCGTGCTCGTCGCGATCAAGTTCCGGATTGGGGTTGACGTTGGCAAATGCATAACCAAGGTCGCCCAGGTATTCCGTAATTGCCTTGGCTGTATCGTTGGTTTTTTCAGCGGAAAACGTTTCGCCCTCTTTGACCTTGATTAATTCCTCGATTTCATCATCAAGGTCGAGCAAATCGCCGGCTAACTGAACCGAACGTACCTTATATGGTTCGCCCTCGTGCAGGGTGAGCGTGACGAAGATGCTGTCGCGCTCGGGGGAAATGGTGACCTGGGGCGGTTCAGCAGAATATTCCAGATAACCACGGTCCAGATAATAGGAACGCAGCCGTTCCATATCGCCCTCAAGCTTTTCGCGCGAGTAGCGATCGGTTTTTGTGTACCAGGTCATCATGCCTGATTTTGTGAGCTCCATTTGTTTGCGCAACGTTGAAGACGAGAAGTCCTCATTGCCGACAAAATGGATTTTGGATATTTTTGCTACGCCACCTTCGAAGATGTCGAAGCTGACACCAACGCGATTACGCGGCAGCGGAGTGATGATGGGGTTGATTTCAACGCCATATTTACCCTTGGACAGGTACTGCTGCTGGATTTCGAATTCGGCACGTTCGAGCATGGACCGGTCGAACACGCGGCCTTGTCCAAACCCGACTTCCGCCAATGATTTGACGATCGCCTTGCTGTCGAACTCGCGCATGCCATTGAATGTAATGGAAGCAATGGTTGGCCGCTCGCTGACGACAACCACCAGTATGTCGTTGTCAGTCTGTATCTGAACGTCATTAAAAAAGCCGGTTGCGTAAAGCCGCTGAATGGCTTCGGCTGCCTGATCTTCCGTAAACTCGTCACCCACCTTGACCGGCAGATAACTGAAGATAGTGCCTGCATCGACCCGTTGTACGCCCTCTACCTGGATATCCTGGACCGTGAAGGGGGAAAAAGCCCAGCTGAACGCCGGAGCAAGCAGCAAAGCCAATACAAGCGGTGCGGCATGTCTGGCGCGTGACAATTTCCGAAAAAACGACATCCTGGAGGTCCTTGGGGGAATGAATTGGAGTGGATTGTACGGCAGTTTGCTACTGACTGAAAAGCCGGGAAAAATCGTTGAAAAAAGCAATAACCATTAAAGCGGCCAATAAAGCCAGGCCAACGCGCTGTCCTTGCTGTTGCCACTTTTCCGGAACGGGCCGTCCACCGCGCAGGGCTTCAAGCAAATAAAACAGCAAGTGGCCCCCATCAAGCATAGGAATGGGCAACAGATTAAGGACGCCAATACTGATGCTGATGAGCGCCAGAAAGGCAACATAAGAGACCCAGCCGGCGCGCGCTGTCTGGCCAGCATAATCCGCAATAGTAACCGGACCGCTAATATGACGCATTGACACATCACCCGTCACCATGCGACCCAGCATGCGAAAAGACAGCGCAGTCGTGTCGCCGGTACGGGTAACGCCGCGCCACAGGCTTTCAAGCGGACCATACCGCACGTTAACCATTTGTGGTGTGGCCGACAGCATCACGCCCAGACGTCCGGCAGTTTGCCCCTGCTCGTCTGCATGCGCCTCCGGCGTAATTTCGAGTTGAATTTCGTTGCCATCGCGTTGCACAACCAGAGGTAGCGTCTGGCCGGCATGCGTGCGAATCAGGTCGACAACCTGGGCGGCAGAGGGATGCTGCTGATCGTCGATGGCGATGACCACGTCGCCCGCTTTCAGGCCCGCCTGTTCACCAGCACTATCTTCCAGCACCTCCGCCACAGTGGGTGCGGGTGTCTGTAGGATCAAGCCAGTTTGCTGCAGCGCATCATTCTGGTCTGTCTGTGACCCCCAGGATTGAATGGAGAGTTCATAGTCAGTGCTAGCGCCCTGCTCGTTGGTTGCATGCAACACGGCAACGCCACCGCCCGTCAGCGTATCAAGCAACTCCCAACGCATTTGGCTCCAGGATGATACCTCGGTGCCATCGACGGCAACGACAGTTTCACCGCCCTGCAGCCCCGCCATGGCCGCAGGGCTGGATGATTCAGGCTTGGCCAGAATGGCAGCAGGTTCTTGTACACCCACCAGGTTAAGCCCCGCATACAAAATGACTGCCAGCAACAGGTTGGCCAAGGGCCCCGCCGCAACAATAGCGCTGCGCTGCCATAGTGGCTTGTAGACGAAAGCCGCTGCCACCTCATCAGGGTTGCTGGGCTCTTCAGGCTCATCCAGCATCTTGACATACCCGCCAAGCGGTATGGCCGACACTGCCCATTCTGTCCCACGGCGGTCTGTGCGACGCAGCACAACGCGCCCAAACCCAACAGAAAAACGCAACACCCTGACGCCACACCACCGTGCAACCAGGTAGTGACCCAGCTCATGGAATGTCACTAACAACCCCAGAGCGACAATAAAAGCGAACAGCGTGCTTAGCATAGGTGCGTTAATCTAGGTGTAAGTTCTTGCGTTGCAATGGTGCAATGCTTCACGCCGGGCCATCGCGTCAATATCGAGTATGGCCTGCAGGTTGTCTAACGGGTCCGGAGCCAGTTGATTCATACGCTGCAGGCATGCATCAATGACCGCTGCAATATCGGTATAGGCAATCTGCCCTTCAAGAAAACACGCCACGGCCACTTCATTGGCGGCGTTAAGCGTAATGCAGGCCACCTGGCCTGTGTGCAATGCGTCAAAGGCCAGCTTGAGACACGGAAACCGTTGGAAGTCAGGCTCTTCAAAATCAAGGCGGCCCATGGCGGCCAGGGACATGAGCCCCACGCCACTATCAATGCGTTCCGGAAAACCCAACCCGTGCGCGATAGGTGTGCGCATGTCCGGCTGCCCCAGTTGCGCCAGTATAGAACCATCCTCGTACTCGACCATGGAGTGCACCACGCTTTGCGGATGCACCACAACATGGATTTTGTCGGCCGGCATGGAAAATAGCCAGTGTGCCTCAATCACCTCGAGGCCCTTGTTGAGCATGGTCGCCGAATCTACCGAAATTTTCTTGCCCATGCTCCAGGTGGGGTGTGCACAGGCCTGATCGGGCGTGACTGTGTCCAGACTCGCCAAGGGCATTTGCCGGAACGGCCCGCCCGACGCGGTCAGCAACAGTCGCCTGACGCCATGGTCCGACCCATTCGTCTTGCCATGCTTAACGCTATCAGGCAGGCACTGAAATATCGCATTATGTTCGCTATCAACGGGAATAAGCTGTGCCTTGTTCGCTTCAACAGCTTCCATGAACAGCCCGCCTGCAGCAACCAGTGCCTCTTTGTTGGCCAAAAGCACCCGCTTGCCGGCCTGAACAGCCGCAAGCGCAGACGGCAGGCCTGCGGCGCCGACAATAGCCGCCATGACGGTGGTGACATCGGGCTCGGCAACCGTATGCTCCAGCGCCGACGAACCTATCCGGATCTCTGGGCAAGGCACACTGGCCGGCCACAGGGAAAGAAACGTTTGATGCTGCTGTTCAGTCGGTACGATAACCACGCGCGGCCGATGGGCCAGCGCCTGCTCAATCAGCTTTTGGATGCGGCTATACGCGCTGAGCGCATATACAGTGAACAACTCTGGGTGGCGGCCTACGACGTCCAGGGTACTTTGACCGATAGAGCCGGTTGATCCCAGCACGACGATTGTCTGGTGTTTCATGCTACCCCCAGAAGCAAGAGTGCCAT
>DAHVSI010000152.1 GCA_027324645.1 Castellaniella sp.
GAAGCCACCTTTTTATCGCTCAGAACGCTAGAGCCAGAAAGCGGTGAGAGTGGGACCGTTACCTTGCAAGTGGGTGATAGCTTGGCTGACGCTAACCGAGAGCTTATTCTGACAACCATAGCGCAATGTGGTGGCGTCAAAGAACAGGCAGCCGCCATGTTGGGGGTAACCATGGAGACGCTCTGCAAACGGCTGGAGCGATACGCGGCGGCAGGTTACCGGGTAGCTGGGAAGGACGATTTGTCTGGAGCTAAAAAAAGCTGACAACGCCCTATTGTCTGGGTTTGGACCGGGCAGGCAGCACGCTAATTGTGCCGTCTGCCTCAATATAAGCGCGCCTCACAGCAGCCAGATCGTCCACGCCTTTTAATCGCAGCTCGGCCATCAAGTCCTCGTGGGTGATGGCCTCTCGGCGCATATTACGCCTGACCAATTGACCGTTTCTTACCAGGCAGACGTGGTCAATTGACAGAAATCTTGCAAGTGGCGGAATGTGGTAGGTGGCATGATCAATAAATACCGTCCAGCCTACGATGGTGCCAACCAAAATCATGCCATCAACAATTGACACGTATTCGCCTGACATACCGTTTTGCGCTGCATCGGCAATGAGCACAACAACCAGCAGGTCTGCGACGCCCAATGCGCCTATATTGCGTCTACCGGCAATTCGCAACAAAATAAATATAAACCAGTACATCACCGTGCCGCGTATCAGAATTTCCAGCGGCGGCGTGGCGGGACTGAACATTTCTGACCAGTCGGGGCTGGCAAAAAAACCCATGGTTGTTTCCTTGAAAGGCAGGGCGACACCTTATTGGGTAGCAACGTTCGTGCCCGAAGAGTATTGGCTAGAATCTGATTGTTGCAAGCAACGGCACATGGTCCGACAGACGGCTCCATATTCTGGGAGCTCGCGGGCCGGGCTGGGCTTCGTCTACGCCACGGACGTAGATCCGGTCCAGCCGTAATAATGGACAGAGGGATGGGTATGTGCGCAGTGGTTTGCCAGCGTGCAGGGTGTGAACTTCTTGCATGCCGCACTGGGTCAGAACGGAGTCGGCCCGCTGTCGCCAGTCGTTGAAGTCGCCTGCAACGATCAGGGGTTCTTCTGCAGGAACACGGGCGTCGATAAGGCTACACAGGCTGTGTAGTTGGATGTGGCGATGCCGCTGGTTCAGGCCCAGGTGCACACAGATTGCGTGGACTGGAAAACGTAAGGTAGGTGGCTGCACCACACAATACAACAGACCACGTGGTTCCGGTCCGGCAATGCTGATGTCATGATTGATTGAGGCAGTTATGGGATAACGTGATAGCAGGGCGTTGCCGTGGTGCCCCTCGGGATACACGGCATTGCGCCCATAGGCGTACTCCGGCCATACCGTGTCAGCCAGATACTCATAGTGTGACTGGGTGGGCCAGTCGGCAAGTTTGCGGGCATGGCCTTCGTGGGCGCCTGTGACCTCCTGCAGGAAAACCAAATCGGGCGCAGCCTGAAGCAGGGCTTTCCGCAGCTCTTGGAGCATGAAGCGCCGGTTGAACAGTGTGAAACCTTTGTGGATATTCACCGTCAATAGCTTCATACTGATTGGGTCACTGTAGCGGTCGGGAATCATCGCGCTCCTTTGCCTTTCATGCGGATTTCCATACCAAGCAGTGCGGGTACCGCTAGGCATAGAGGCGCCCATTGATACAGAGCTCGAAACATGAGTATGGCAGCCAGCACCGAATGGGTGGGCAATTTGTTGCCAAGGGCACCAATAAAGACAGCCTCAATCACTCCAATGCCAGCCGGGATATGGGCAATCATGGCCGCAAAACTACTGAACATCATTAATCCCAGGACCTGGAAGTAGGGTACTTGTTGTTGCAGCAACAGGTAAACAATCGCGCTCATGGCATTCCAAGAGCCAATAGCCATAACGCTTTGAGCGAAGGCCATTGGTAACGATGGCACTGTGAAGTCGTGTCCTTTGAACGAAAAGGGCTTATTACTCAATAATGCTGTGAGTACTAGGTAGGTCACTGCAGTAAAAACAAGGGCTACCCCCACGATACGCGGGATAGCAGCGCCAATGTGCCACTGTGATAGCGTCTGCGCGGTTTGGTCCAGGGCAAGCGCAAAACCCATCCAGGCATAGCCCAGCCAATTGTTAAATGAGGTCAGTAGAACGATGCTGACAATGGCGGCTGGACCCAGGCCAACTTTTCTGTAAAGCCGCAAGCGCAACGCAGCACCCCCCAGAATGACGCCGACGTTGCTATTGAATGCGTAGCTCGTGGCAGCAATGGCCAGTGTTTGCCATGTTTTTTGAGGCTGTGCAAGGTGCCGGCGGGAAAGAACGTCCATGCCGGCGTAGACCAGATAACCCAGCGCTGCCATGGCTGCGGCCATTGCCAAGGTATAACGAGGTGTATCATGGGCAGCCTGGTAGACATCGTGCCAATCGACTTGCTTCGCCAGACGTACTAATATCAAGACGACTGCCACCGTCACTATCAGTGTGATAACTTGCGAAATTCGTGACCAATTGCGTATAAGCTTATTCCACACTGCGGTGCCAAAGCTTCTCATGGCGTATCGTGCTTTTTATGGTCCACGTCGGTGGATGCGACCATCGAAGTCAGTCTAGGTTTATGGGCCGGCAGCATGCCCGACCAGGCAGGGAATCGGCGCAAAAAATGAAACACAACCACAGCAACCCAAAGTCTGCGCAGGCCCCCTTGTTTGCGACGGTCGA
This sequence comes from Castellaniella sp., assembly GCA_027324645.1. Classification (GTDB taxonomy): domain Bacteria; phylum Pseudomonadota; class Gammaproteobacteria; order Burkholderiales; family Burkholderiaceae_B; genus JAJYRX01. The sequence continues at coordinate 2,745 of DAHVSI010000152.1, forward strand.
CCAAAACCGGCTCACAATCGTTTTCAAGCAGCCGCTCCAGGGCAGCCCGCAAATCAGTGGTCAGTGCTTCATCGTGCGCGAAAATATTGGCCTCTAAATTCAGAGCCAGGCTAAACGGATCCAGGTTGCTGGAACCAATGGTCGACCAGGCGTCATCAATGCAGGCAACTTTGCCGTGTAAAGGGCGTCTGCAGTATTCGTAAAGCTTTACGCCGGCATCATCAAGATAGTGGTACAGCCAGCGGGGCGCTTTGCGGGCAATTTGCATATCAGGCTCGCCCTGCACAATCAGGCGGATTTGTACACCACGACGAGCGGCTTGTGCGATGTCGCGTAATAATCGATAACCTGGAAAAAAATAGCCATTGGCGATGATGATGTCTTTTTGTGCGGACTGTATTCCAGCTTTATAGGCCTGCTCTATGTCGTTTGGATGCCAATCATTGTCACGAATGACCAAGCGCCCGTTGCTTCCGAACTCTGGAATGGGAGCGGCTCGCACAACGCGTGTCCAGCGACGCCGGCCAGCCTTTCCGGGCTCAATTAGCGCGTCTTTTGCAAATTGATGCACCTCTTGGGCAAGCGGCCCCAGCACCTCCACTGCATAATCCTGCTTGGCTTCGGGCCCATAATCCAGTAGGTGTTGTGCGGAAAAGTTAATACCACCCAGGACGGCTACCTTGCCATCCGCTGAAACGATTTTGCGGTGCATGCGGCGAAAGATGTTGGCGCGTATGCCAAACAGTCGAGGTTGGGGATCAAAGATATGAAAACGCACCCCTGCCTGTGTCAGTCCCTGTATAAATTCCTTGGACAGGCCGTCCGAGCCATAGCCATCGACTGTGACGTCGATTGATACGCCACGCCGGGCGGCATTGATCAGCGTTTCACGCAAGGCTCGACCAACCTTGTCATCAAACAAAATAAAGGTTTCAAGAAAGACCTCTTCCTGTGCTTCATTGATGATCTGGGAGACACGTGGAAAGAATTGTTCTCCATTAATCAGCAGGCGGAAGCAATTTCTCTTGGCCATAGGCATATTACGCATCATTCCGGAACAGCCTGTAAAGCGGACTCTTTTTCATCATGCACGTGTTGTCGACATCTGGCAATACAGATCCAGGCACCGACCTAATTCATTAGGTTATGCCTTTGCAAGTTGCGTGCCTGTTTGTAACTCCTCCTTCGTAAATGGCCCCAGCAGGCACGCTATTTGCTTGTATGGCAAAGCAGTGCTGGTTGAAGTGTTAACCAATGGTGGCATCGCTATAGGGCCAAGGAGGGCATGTATGCGGAAAATTGCGATAGTGAGTGAACACGCATCACCACAGGCGACACCCGGCAGTGTGGATAGCGGTGGACAAAATATTTATGTCGCGAATATCGCCAGGGAGTTCGCCGGGCTTGGCTGTCAGGTGGATGTATTCACCCGTCTTGACAGCCCATCGCAGCAAGCAGTGGTGGAGTGGGGTAACAACATACGTATCGTGCATGTGCCGGCAGGTCCTGCCTGCTATGTCCCAAAAGAAGAGCTGATGCCTTTTATGGATGATTTCAGCCGGGCAATGCGGCACTATTTTGAGGCGAGCGACGAACCGTATGATCTTATCCACGCCAACTTTTTCATGTCTGCCATGGCCGCCATGCCCTTGGCTCGGGATTTTGATCTGCCCCTGGTCGTCACTTTTCACGCCCTGGGACGGGTACGACGCCAGTATCAGGTAGCGGCGGACGGATTTCCCGATTTGCGTTTTGAAGTGGAAGACAGGGTGGTGCGCCAGGCTGATTGCATTATTGCAGAATGTCCGCAGGATAAAGAAGACCTGATCACATTGTACGGTGCTGATCCGGCTCGGATCAGCATGGTTCCATGCGGTTTTGATCATCAAGAGATGTCACCCATGGAACAGCAACGGGCTAGGACAAGCGTCGGCTGGTCAGAGCACCCCTTTTACGTACTGCAGCTGGGCAGGATGGTGCCGCGCAAGGGTATTGATAATGTTATCCAGGCGTTGTCCCGGTTGCGTGGCAGGCACGGTGTAGACGCACGACTATGTGTGGTTGGGGGCGATATCGCGACAGAGCGTGGTCAGGACAGGCCCGAGCTTGAGCGTTTGCGCGACCTCGCGTCGCACGAAGGGGTGGCAGACCATGTGGAATTTGCAGGCCAGCGTGTGCGTAATCAGCTTAAACGCTACTACTGTGCTGCAGACGTATTTGTGACCACGCCATGGTATGAACCATTTGGCATTACGCCGGTTGAGGCGATGGCTTGTGCGACGCCGGTGATCGGCGCCGATACGGGCGGCATCAGGTATACGGTCGTGGACGGTGAAACCGGATATCTGGTGCCGGTGCGTGATCCGGACGCTCTAGCCAGAAAGTTGGCCCTTTTGGCCAACAACATAGAGCTTGCTCGTGCTATGGGGCAGGCGGGTCGGCAGCGTGCTAACGAGCTGTTTACCTGGAAAAGAGTTGGCCAAGAGTTGATGGCAGTCTTTACGTCATTATGCCGGGACAAGCGTTCAAAGCTTGTGGCGCACACGACCCATCCATCCAGCTTCGCCGTTTTGCGAAACAGCAGGCTGGATCGCAATGTGTTTAACGAGGACTGACTTGCTCACACCAGCCATATTTCTGGATAAGGACGGCACGGTTCTACGTGATGTGCCGTATAACGTTGCCCGAGACCGGATGCACTTTGCGCCCGGCGCGCAACAGGGGCTGACGCGTATTGGCAGTCTGGGTGTGCCCCTCATCATTATCAGTAACCAGCCGGCAATAGGACTGGGCATGGCAAGGGAAGAAGATTTGCTGGGGGTGTGGCACGAGCTCGTGAGCATGTTTGAGAGCGCAGGAGCTGTATTGGACGACTTCTATTACTGTCCCCATCACCCTCAAGCCCATGCTGCTTACTACGCTATAGATTGTGGTTGCCGCAAACCGGCACCAGGGTTGCTCAAGCGTGCTGCCGGATGTCATGGCATTGATCTGAACCGATCCTGGTTTATAGGAGACATCCTGGACGATGTTGAGGCGGGCAGAAGGGCGGGATGCAACACCATTCTTTTGAACAACGGCAATGAGACTGAATGGCGTCTGAACGCAATACGAACCCCTGATCGAATCGAGTCTGATCTGGACGCAGCCGGCAAATGGCTAAGCCAGCGCAATTGGCATGCAGAACAAGGAGCGATGGTATGAGGGCAGCAGTGGGCGACTGGTCGAAGGTAAAGCGTGTGCTGGCTGTGCGTCTTGATAACGTGGGAGACGTCCTGATGACCACGCCGGCTTTACGTGCATTACGGTCGTCCAGATCTGGACGGCATATCACGCTACTGGCATCCAAGACAGGCGCAGTGCTTGAGCCGTATCTGCCCGATGTAGACCAAGTCATTGCTTACGATGCGCCGTGGCTAAAGAATTCAGGCCAGGAACGTGACGCGGACCTGCGGATGGTCCAGACGTTACGCGACCATGAATTCGATGCGGCAGTCATTTTTACTGTCTATAGTCAGAGCGCGCTCCCTGCAGCAATGATGTGCCGTCTTGCAGGAATTTCAAATGTTTTGGCCCATGTACGCGAAAACCCGTATGAGCTTGTGAGTCATTGGGTCAAAGAGCCTGAACCCGAACACTTGATACGGCATGAAGTGCGACGGCAACTGGACTTGGTGGCGACAGTAGGAGCCACATGCAGTAATGAGCAACTGTCGCTTAGAACCCGCAACAAAGATAGACATTCACTGGCCTGTTTGCTTGACGAACACGGCCTGAATAATCGGGATGGCTGGATCGTGGTGCATTGCGGCGCAAGTGCGCCATCAAGGCGATATAGGCCGGACTATTTTGCCAGTGTCATTGCATCGTTGGCGAGCACTGGGCTGCAGGTTGTGTTGACTGGCAGCCAATCGGAACGTGCGTTGACAGCAAGCGTGTTTGGGCAGTGCGAGAAGCGCGACCATGTCATCGACTTGGCGGGCCAATTAACCATTGGAGAATTGGCCAGCCTGATTGAGCAGGCCCCCCTGTTGATTTGCAACAACAGCGGGCCAGCGCATATGGCCGCTGCCGTGCAAACACCAGTGGTAGACCTATATGCCCTGACGAACCCTCAGCACACGCCATGGCAGGTCCCGCATCAACTTCTATATAACGACGTGCCCTGCAGGAATTGCTATAGCAGTATCTGCCCGGAGGGCACCAATGCTTGTCTGAATGGTGTAGGGCCCGACACCGTTGTTGCCGCGGCCATGGCACTGCTTCGAACCAATGCATCTGAATCATGGAAATCAATGGTGGCCTGAATGGAGCAAAATAGTGTGATCCCCTTGTGCCTGCAACGCGAATCGGCTGCAAACGGCCAGTATGGAGAGGCTAGTACACCATCGGGCCATCGAATTAAGACGGTACCTCGCGTGTCTGTTGTCATACCCACCTACAAACGACCACGAATGCTGATGCAGTGCCTGTCAGCGCTGTTTGATCAGTCCTTGTCCCGCCACGAGTACGAGATCCTTGTTTGTGATGATGACGCTGATTCGCAGATTGAAACACTCTTGACGCGTCTGGCAGGTTTCGAAGGTGCGATACCTGAATTGAGATACCTGTCCATCACGGAATCTCAGGGTCCGGCTGGCGCACGTAATATGGGTTGGCGCGCCGCGCGGGCTCCCCTGATAGCCTTTACCGACGATGACACGTTACCAAGCTCCAACTGGCTGGAAGCGGGGTTGGAGGCGATGGAGCCCGATGTCCATGCGCTTGCGGGGCGGATAATTATGCCGCTGCCCAACAAACCCACCGACTATGAGCGGGATGCTGGGGGGCTGCAGCACGCCGCGTTTGTTACTGCCAACTGTTTTGTTCGCCGTTCAGCATTAGAAGAAATTGGAGGGTTTGATGAACGATACAGTGAAGCCTGGCGGGAAGATTCCGATCTACAGTTTTCCCTGCTGAAAAAGAACCGATGTATTAGAAAAGCGGACAAAGCAATTGTTATCCACCCGCTTAGACCCGCGACCTTTGCCGCCGGCCTGTCCATGCAACGCAAAGTCATGTTTGATGCTCTGTTGCGTCGAAAACACCGGGATTATTATCGTCGCTACATACGTAAACGTTTGCCATGGTTTTATGCTGCAGCCACAGGTAGTCTTGCAGCGGCTGTTTTGCTTTTAGCAGCAGGAAAGCCGGCCCTGTCCGGACTGGCAATGGTGGCGTGGCTGGCTTTAAGCATTGGGCTTTTCTTCTATCGCCTGCGGGGCACCATATTGAGTTTTAGAAACATTGCAGAGCTGGCGGTGACGTCGGTTCTGAACCCGCCACTGTCCCTGTTTTGGCGGATGGTTGGAGCATTTCGCTTCAGAGGGGTCAGGCCATGAATCCTTTTTTTAACCCATGGCAGCTAGCTCCCCGGCACATTGCTGTTTTTCGTGCCCTGAATTTGGGTGATTTTCTGTGTGCTGTGCCGGCCTTGCGCAGGCTGCGTCATGCCGCGCCCGATGCACATATCACGTTTATTGGTTTATCTGCCATCAGCGACTGCGTGCAGAGGTTTGGTCATTACATTGATGAGTTTGTTGTATTTCCGGGCGACCAAGAACTGCCTGAATCGACGCCGGACCATGGCGTACTCCCCGAATTCTATCGATCCATGCAGGCGCGCCAGTTTGATCTGGCGATACAAATGCATGGAAGCGGTTTGCATACCAATACGATTGTCGGCCGATTAGGTGCGCGTCAGTGTGCGGGTTTTGTCCCGGACCGGATTCAGGAAACTGCGTGGCAAATGTTGTGGCCGCAGGGCGCGCCAGAAATTTTGAGATATTTGCTTTTGCTGCAATATCTGGGTGTGCCGGGCAGGATGGACATGAGGCTTGAGTTTCCACTGGAAGAGGACGATCACCATAAGGCGGACCGTTTGATGGAGCGGTTTCGAATGGGGCGCGCAGACACGGTTTTTATACACCCCGGCGCGCGGCTTTCTTCACGCAGATGGCCCATGGAGCGCTTTGCTGAGATAGGCCGGCAGCTCGCGCTGCAAGGGTGGCGCATTGGCGTGACTGGCAGCCCATCAGAGCACAGACTGACATCCGAGGTGGCGTCCTCAATAGGCGAGTCGGCGGTGAACCTGGCCGGCATGACCGATCTGGGCATGCTGGCTAGCTTGCTACGCACGGCTCCCTTGCTGATTTGTAATGATACGGGCGTTTCACATGTTGCTGCCGCAGTTCAGACGCCGACGGTTGTCGTCGCTTCAGGCAGTGATGTCGCTCGGTGGGCGCCACATAACACATCCTTGCATAAAGTTTTGCACGTCAATATGCCATGTCGTCCCTGCGCTTATCAGCAGTGCCCGATTCCGGGTCATCCTTGCGCTACACGGGTCGGAGTGGACCAGGTGCTTGCCGCTGCACGTAATCAGCTTGTGAAGGAGCATAGCGATGAGATGGCTGCATGGTTGTGAACCTAAGACGCTACCCGACGCTTGGCCAGAAGGCAGGCTGCGAATACTGACCTGGCACGTCCATGGCAACTATTTGTATTCACTGACACAGCTGCCACACGATTTTATTGTGCCGGTGCTGCCGGGAAGCCAGGCGGGCTATGTAAAACCCGGACCCGCGATCCCGTGGGGCCCCAACGTACATTGTGTGCCTGCTGACCAAATACACCAGGAAGCGCTGGACTGTATTGTTTATCAATCCCGCCACGCGTTTGAACATGATCGATTTCAGCTGCTAAGCGCTGAGCAGCTCAAGCTTCCCGCAATCTATATTGAACACAATCCGCCCGAGCCTCACCCCACGAACACTGTCCATTGGTTTCGCCATGATGAAGGGATGCTGGTGCATGTCACCCCTCACAATGCCTTGATGTGGGACTCACCGCACACGCAGTCTTGTGTGATCGAGCATGGAGTGGTTGCACCATCAACCTGTCTTTATACGGGTCAGTTGGCGCGCGGCATTACGGCCATCAACCATTTAAGCAAGCGCGGCCGGCGGGTGGGGGCGGACCTGTACGAATGGATGGCGGGGCATGCCCCCCTGGACCTGATTGGTATGGGATCTGAAGATCTAAACGGGCTGGGAGAGATACCCAATATGGAGGTGTCTGCATTGATGGCACGGTATCGTTTTTTCTTCAGCCCAATCAGGTATGCCAGCCTGGGATTATCGCTAGTGGAAGCGATGATGGTGGGCATGCCAATTGTCGGCATTGCGGCAACAGAACTGCCCAACGTTATTACCAACGGTGTCAACGGCTGGGTGGACAGTCGTCCCAAACGCCTGATCGAGTGCATGCATCAATTGATTGATGAGCCAACTTTGGCCAGACGCTGGGGCGAGGCGGCCCGTGAGGAAGCCCTTCTACGATTTTCTATTGAGCGCTTTATTGACGACTGGAATCGTTTGCTTGGCGTAATGATATCGCCGTCCTATTCTGGAGTTGTAGCATGACAACCTACCGTTATTCTGATCAAGCCGGCAACCATGCAGCGGTATTGGTGGCAGGGGGCGCAGGGTTTTTAGGGGCGCATTTGTGTAGGCGCTTACTGGAGCAAGGCGAAACAGTCATCTGCCTGGATAACCTTGAAACTGGATCATGGGACCGTATTGAGCCTTTATTAGCTGATCCCAAGTTTTCAATGTTTGAGCATGACGTGGTTGAACCTATCCGGATAAACCATTCATTAAAAGAAATATATAACCTGGCGTGCCCCGCCTCGCCCAAGCACTACCAGTTAGATCCACCCGGCACGCTACTTACGTGCGTGTATGGTGCGCGCAATCTTTTGGAGTTGGCACGTGAAAAAAGCGCGCGAATTCTTCAGGCTTCGACCAGTGAGGTATATGGCAATCCGCTGGAACATCCACAACACGAATCGTATCGTGGCAATGTCAATATAGTCGGCTTACGTTCGTGCTATGACGAAGGGAAACGCTGCGCAGAAACGCTTTTTGCGGATTACAGTAGAAGGTACGGTATTGATATCAAAATTGCACGAATTTTCAATACCTATGGGCCAGGGATGTCACTGGATGATGGCCGCTTGGTATCCAACCTGATTGTTCAGGCACTTAATGACGAACCAATGACCATCTATGGTGATGGTAGTCAAACACGTTCTTTGTGCTATGTGGACGACATGATAGACGGGCTGATAAGCCTTATGGAGAGCGCTCCAACATTTTCCGGACCGGTCAATTTAGGCAATCCGGACGAGGCGACCATCATTGATATTGCTGAACAAATTCAGGCACTAACCGCATCAGCAGTCCCCTTGGTGCGTCATGCATTGCCCCCTGACGATCCCATGCAGCGGTGCCCTGTGATCATTCTGGCTCAGCGTCATTTAAATTGGCAACCACGTATCAGTTTGTCAGACGGACTGCGCCATACAATTGCTGATTTCTCTGTTCGTGTTAGCTGCGTCTAGGCACTACGACAGCACGCTAAGGAAGTGGGGATAGTCCCGGAAGGTAGGCGCATGGTTGAAAAGCTGCTATGGTTATGCTTGGCTGTAGTAAGATGTACGCTTATGGAAGCACGCGCAAATAGTTTGCGTGTACGAATTCATGATTCGGATCTTTGTATGCCACATACCTTGAGTCCAGATTCCAATAATTTGCTTTCCGCGTTGCCAGTACAAGACAAGGTCCGCTGGCACTCGCATCTCGTACCTGTAGAACTTCAATCAGGGCAAGTGTTGCACGAAACGGGTTGTGTCGTGCCCTATGCTTACTTTCCCACCACCGCTATCGTCTCCTCTATCTATCCCATGGAAAATGGGGCAACGGTGGAAGTGGCAGAAGTTGGTAGAGAAGGCTTTGTGGGCGTGTCGCTAGTCCTGGGTGGCGATACGGCAATTAGCCGTGCAGTTGTCCGGAAACAAGGCTATGCGTTGCGTATTTGTGGCGTACATCTGCGCCGGCAATTAGACGACAGTGTCGTGGCAAGCCATCTATTTTTGCGCTACATCCAGGCATATATAATGCACGCTACACAAGCCGCCGCTTGCGCGCGCTTGCATTCCCTTGAACAGCAATTTTGCTCCTGGCTGCTGTCTACATTAGACAGACAGCATGACAATAAAATCTTTATCACCCAGGAACAGATTGCCAATCTATTGGGCGTACGCAGAAAACGGGTCACACTATCCGCTTTAAAAATACAAGACGCAGGTCTGATCAGCTATACGCGTGGTTGCATAGTTGTTATGGATCGGACTGGGCTCGAGAATCAATGCTGCGAGTGTTATGCCGTCGTCAAGAGGGGGTATGACACAGTTTTAGCTGCATTACAGAATGCTCAGGTGTAATTCGCACTCAATTTTTTACAGTTTTCTGACGTGATCACGTCCATGATGGGTGTAGGTTCCTGGTTAATCCAATCACGCCAATAATAAGCGGTTAGCCATGGCGGTTGATAACAGGCTAATGGACTGGGGAATTCATCATGAGCAGGATCGTCGTTGTCTCTAATCGCGTCAGTTCCGTTGCCACCGGCACACCGGCTGCTGGGGGGCTGGCCGTTGCGGTGGTTGATGCATTGCAGGGCGATCGAGGCTTATGGGTAGGATGGAATGGTGAAGTCCGAAATACCGAACGTGCATGCGAAGTGGAGGAAAGTCATTGCGGGGCAATGAGCACATTGGCGTGGCCGCTTTCTAGTCAGAGTTATGCCGGTTTTTACCGTGGCTTTGCCAACGAGGTTGTTTGGCCGGTGTTTCATGGCAGGACAGATCGCATGCGCTTCCGAACCGAGCATTTCAGCGCTTATCTGCATGTCAACCAGATGTTTGCCAGTCATCTGGCCGAACATGTACAACCCGATGATGTTATTTGGGTTCATGATTATCATTTCATGCATCTGGCAAGTTATTGTCGCGATCTGGGACTAAACAACCAAATTGGATTCTTTCTTCATATTCCTTTTCCAGAACCAGAAAATCTTAAAGCAATCCCGGTTCACAACAGTATTGTCAAGGCACTATTCAAGTACGACTTAATCGGGTTTCAGACCGAAAAGGACCAGCATGCCTTGCAGTCTTATATTCAGACTGACAGATCGGAGCACACGGCATTTGGCCAAGATCCGGTGGCACATCAATCACCAAAAATGGGTGTGTACCCCATAGGCATTGACTGCAATCAAACCTTGAGTCAGGTACAAAACAGTCAAAAAAGCAGTTTGTCTGAGGAATCTGTTGGTCAATGTGGCGAAACAAAAACAATAATCAGTGTCGATAGGCTTGATTACACAAAAGGGTTATTGGAAAGGCTCGAATCGTATGATCAGTTTTTAAGCAGTAATTCAGATTGGCAGGGCCGGGTTTCGCTGATGCAAATTTCTCCAATTTCGCGCAGTGATGTACTGGGGTACGAGGAAATCCGCCGTGAAGTTGAACGGCTGGTGGCCCGGGTGAACGGAACATGGGGCACACCGGGTTGGGTACCGGTCAACTATATGAATAGAAGTTTTGAGCGTGCGGCTTTGCTTGGTCTGTTGCGAGCGTCGCATGTTGGACTGGTCACTTCGCTATGTGATGGAATGAATCTGGTTGCAAAAGAGTACGTGATGGTTCAGGAAGCATCCGATCCGGGCGTATTGGTTCTGTCAGAGTTTGCTGGTGCCGCGAATGAGCTGGATGTCGGAGCAATACTGATTAATCCGTACGATACGGTGGCGACAGCGCAGGCAATTCACCGGGCCTTGACCATGCCGCTAGATGAACGCAAGGAGCGATACAGCGCTATGCTGGATGTGCTGCGTCAAAACGACTTACTGGCATGGAAAAACAATTTTCTGTATGACCTGTATGCCTGTGGTGCCCAGGTTATTCATGAGTAAACGCAGTCAATGGCTAACTGGCTTGCCCACATAGCCAGTCGCTCAACAGCTGCTCAAGGCCGTGCTGTCTAGGCACGTAATGCTGGGCACAAGACGCTTGGGTTTCTATGCTGATGCTTAACCCGTTTAACCTATTAGCTTGCATAAATGCCGGCTCGTCGCTCATATCATCTCCAAACACAACGGGTATTCGATCGTGGAACGGGGCATGGCTCAATAGGCTCTGCATGGCAACGCCCTTGTTTACAGTTGCCGACTTTAGTTCGACAACCATTTTTCCTCTTGTGGCTTCTATCCCTGGGGCCAACGCAACCAAGGTATTTGCAACCTGTATCACTGCTCGCTCGTATCGGGGGGCCTGACGGTAATGCAGAGCCACACCATGATGTTTTTGTTCGACATGGACGCCAGGCATGAGTCTGACTGCATCCAAGGCACGCCTATAAATTTGGTCCAGATGGGCAGCTAAATGGGACTCCGTATGTGTAACCCCATCAGGGTCGCGTACAAGGGCGCCGTGTTCGGCTGCGGCAGGGTATTTATATGGGCTGAAGAGCCGGTCTATCTGTTCAATAGGGCGACCAGAAAGTACGGCAAGAGCGCCCTCTGTGGCACGATGCAGCAAGCGGATTGTGGTGAGCATGGATTCGTCAATGTAGACTTGGCTAGCATGCGCGGCAATAGGTGCCAGCGTGCCATCAATATCAAAAAAAAGCGCTGCTTTATCTAAGCTGGGTAGCTTATCTACAGTAAGTGGCGTCATTAGCCCGTCTGCTTTGAAAACGATCTATGATTTACGTGACAGTAGACTCATCGTACCGCAGAAGTATGGCTTGTTTGCTACCAGCTAGGGCATTGCTTGCAGCCTGGCAACCACTTCATCGGCAATCGCTAGCGAGGCGGTCAGGCCGGGTGACTCGATACCGTAAAGGTTGATCAGGCCCTTAATGCCATGGGCACGCATATCCTGGATCATGAAGTCTGCCGGCTGTTCGCCGGAGGGGTGTATTTTTGGTCTGATGCCGGCATAGTCCGGGATTAAGCTGTCGCTTGGCAAGCCTGGCCAGTATTTCCTGACAGCGTCGTAGAAGTCCCCAGCGCGCTCGGGGTTGACGGTATAGTCGGGTTTATCCACCCATTCAACATCCGGGCCAAATCTGGCTCGGCCCTGAAGGTCAAGCGTCAGGTGCACACCCAGTCCACTCTGCTCGGGTACAGGATAGACAAGCCGGGAAAATGGCGTTTGACCTGTAAGAGAATAATAGTTGCCTTTGGCGTATCCT